>NZ_JAKEVK010000052.1:0-24808 GCF_022398435.1 Pseudoalteromonas sp. Isolate6
ATTTAATATCGTGGCGTTATCACTGCTTACGCTGTTATTTAAACTAAACTTTTTACAGATCCAATGGGTTGGTGCGTTAGTCATAGGCTTGTTCTTCTCATGTTTTGGTTACATTGCTTATAGCAAATACAAAACCGTGAGTAAGATTGATAGCTCGCCAAAAGACAACCTTATCGACTTTAGAAAAATTGAATCAGTAAACTAGGGATACAACCAGATGACAACTTTAAAGAAAACACTTTGTGCACTCCCACTTGTACTTGCATCTAACTATGCGGCTGCAGATTGGTCTGCAACACTCACAGGCGCGTCCGACTATACCTTTAACGGTGTGAGTCAAACGCAAAATGACCCTGCACTTCAAGGCAGTATTGATAAGGCTTTTGCTAATGGCGTTTATGTAGGTAGCTGGGCCTCAAATGTAGACTTTGGTGACGGCACCGATATAGAGTGGGACTTCTATGTTGGCCGATATGTAGAGCTAAACCAAAGTTGGAGCCTAGACTACGGTATTGCTTATTACTCTTATCACGGCGATAGCGGCTCAAGTGATGGGAACTACCCCGAGGTGTATACCAAGTTTGGTTACGCTAGTGAATTTGGCCAAACTGAATTTAATTTTTGGTACAGCTGGGACTATTTTGGTTCGGGAGCGGGTCATACCATTGCGATGGTAGCTCATACCTTTGAAATTGCTGAAGACCATGCTTTGAGAGCAAGCTTTGATGTATCTAACTCTTTGGATGGTGATAAATTTGCTTGGGATGGTAATGATAAATCTTACAATCATTACCGTCTTGCATATCAAACCGCATTTAAAGGGTTTGATATTGAAGTGGCTGCTGAAAATACGAGCTTAGATTGGGATACGGCTGATGAACGTATCGTACTTTCTGTGTCGAGAACATTTGATTTGTAACTCGCATTAAGATGTGATGATTGTAATACCAGCCTAAGCTAGGCTGGTATTTTTTTGCCGACAAGGCACGATGGTTCAGTATTATAAGGTTGATGATTATGAATCTTAACCAAGTTACTCTCCCCGTTGATGATATAGATGCAGCCTGTTTGTTCTATAGAAAGCTAGGTTTCACGCAAATTGTTGATACACCGCACTATGCTCGATTTGAATGCCCTGAAGGTAATGCCACCTTCTCTTTGTCGTTAGAAACGCCTCCTATCAACAATGGTGCGGTTATTTACTTCGAGCATGAACAGTTAGATGAGTGGGTTTCTGAGCTAGAGGCCCGAGGGATCATATTTGAGCAACTGCCGACAGCGCAGCCTATCTATGGCGAGAAGCCATACTGTTTGACCCCGCAGGGAACAAGATAAAACTCTACTGGGCCGGTGAAAATCGACTGGATCCTCCTTGGCGTATAGAGCTTAAAGGGCTTTAGTAAGTTCACTCTTGTTTATTTAATGTTAAATTTCGTTTTACAAATATTGTTAAATTGTGTAACTTTAATGGCGACTGTACAACGGGGCACGAAGTCCGAGTGGAGTCGCTAAAGTTAGGGGGTTTTTCACTAATCACCTGATGGGTTGTTTTGACTTATTGAGAACGATGTATTGAACGTTTCTATTGATCAAGTTGTACCATTCTCCCAATTTGCCGCTACTAGATAAATGGATGTGCTTGTTGCGGCAAATTATTTCTCTATCGTCGATTAATTGCTAATTTCAAGCCTATGAACTTTCTAAAAGACATTCCAGCTGATTTACCCGAAGAAATTTTCGAAACGGTACTGTCTCATCCAAATATTCGTATTGAACGAATTGTATCAAACGGGCATTCCTCGCCAAGCTCAGGATATTATGACCAAGATGAAAACGAGTGGGTGCTGGTGTTGCAGGGCTGTGGCGAGTTGACTTTTGATGACGGTAAAATAGTCACTTTAAAGGCGGGAGATAGCCTTAATATTCCCGCATACCAAAAGCATAAAGTAAGTTATACAGACACTTCTGAGCCAACTATATGGCTCGCCATTTTTTATTAACTAACCTGAGGTTTGGATAAGGAATGTTCCAACTCATTGTTGCTAAAGCACAACTTAGCTTTTTCCTTGTCTAGCCAGAGAGTTTTAGGGAAAACACCGCTTCCGCGTCCTGCTCTCGCTGAGGTACCTACATCCTGTAGGCAAGGCGAATTTACGCACCAATAGCTGGCTATTGGAAGTGAATTCAACGCAGTTAGCGCTAAAACTAGCTGCTAGAAAGGCATTAATTATCCGCAGCTCAGGTTAACTACCAAAGTTTAACTGAACGAAGCTTAGATAAAACTAAAGTCTCCAACAAACACTTGGTTATCGTTGGAAACTTGGGTAAACCACTCTTTTAGGCTTTCAATGGCTGCGGTTGTTTTTGCCGCAACGGTATCGCGATGTGGCGTCACGGCATATACGCTGTATTCTCTTAATGACCACTCAGCACATAACCTTTTTAGTCTACCTGATGAAAGGTGGTGCCTAATTTCTGGTTCAGGTAATACCCCATAGCCGATACCATCAAGCGTGAGCTGAATGCAAGCTTGCATATTATTCACCATAAAACGTGCTGTTGGCAGCGCCACTTGCTGATGAGTTTGTTGATTGCTCAAATGATAGGGATTTTGTTTGCTACTAGAATGACCAATTAAGGCATGAGGCGCTAAGCTTTCTGGGTGCGATATATTGAGTTGTGCCAGTGGGTGATGGCAACTGACACAGGGGATAAGTTGCCAGTCAGCAAGGTGGCGGGCAATAAGGTTTGAGTCCTGTAAAGGGCCTATACAGATAGCTAAGTCGACGCCTTCGGTGATGATGTCGATGGGTTCGTCGGTGAGGATCAAATCAACTTTTATTTGTGGAAACTGCTCACTCAAATAGCGCAGTGGCTTACTGAGTAGCCCTCCTCCAAACCCGATGGGGGCAGAGATCTTCAATATGCCAGATGGCGTATGCTGCAATAACTCAAGTTCATGCTCCGCTTGCTTCGCAGTTTGCAGTATTTGTATCGCGGATTTGTAGTAGATAGAGCCCGCTTCGGTGAGCGTGAGGTTACGAGTATTTCGATTAAATAAACTTAGGCCTATGTCTTGCTCTAATTTGCTGATCTGCTGGCTGACGGCCGAGGTGGTCATATGCAATAAGTCAGCGGCTTTACTCATACTGCCAGCTTCTACCGTTTTTGCGAACACTTTAAGTCCGCGAGTCAATTTCTGATTCATTGTTAAGACCTGCTTAAAATACCTTTAAGAAAAACCGCATTGCTCCAAAATACGCAATCATCATACCATTACAAATGAAAATAATTGTTATTTATCTTGTATTCTATCATGGAGGTTTCTCGATGTTGATGGCCTGTCGTAGTTTGGCGCCACTCTCTTTAGCTGTTGCAGCTGCCCTGCCTTTTTCTTCACTTGCACAAAGTGATGCAAAATCAGAAATAAAAGAAGAGGTGGAAGTGATCGTCGTATCCGCTTCTGGATTTGAGCAACTGCTAAAAAATGCGCCGGCGTCAGTTAGCGTTATCAATCAAGCAGAGCTGCAGCAGCGCTTTTATCGAGACCTGACCGATGCCATGACAGATGTTCCCGGAGTTGTAGTAACTGGAGGCGGAGACAGGGAAGATATTAGCCTTCGCGGCATGGGCAGTCAGTACACGCTTATTTTAGTCGACGGGCAAAGACAAAGTTCGCGTGAGACTCGGCCAAATAGTGACGGCCCTGGTGTTGAAGGTGCATGGACGCCTCCTGTTGCTGCCATCGAACGTATCGAAGTTGTGCGCGGGCCTATGTCTTCGCTGTATGGCTCTGATGCAATTGGCGGCGTAATTAACATTATCACTAAAAAAACGCCTGACCAGTGGCATGGAGAAGTCAGAGTTGACGCCACCAGCCAAGAAAACAGTCGCTCAGGTGATATTTATCAGGCAAATTTCTTTGCTGCAGGCTCGCTAATCAAAGATACCTTAGGGGTACAAATTTACGGCCAAACTACGCACAGAGACGAAGACGAAATTGTGTCTGGCTTTAGAGGTCGCGATGCAGATACGCTGAAGGTAAAACTGGCCTATACGCCATCAGATGAACACGAATGGTTATTGGATTATGGTATTGCTTCACAAACGCTTGATGCCACGCTAGGTAAAACGGTGGCAACGCTTGCGCCAGGTGAGCCGTGTGGCCGCCGTGGTTGTCCTGAGTCCACTACAACCGAATACGATAGTGAGTCAATCTCTTTGACGCATAACGGTTACTGGTCATTTGGTAGCTCTCGTAGTTACTTAAAACATGAAGAGTTTGACAATAAATCCCGTGAGATGACGGTCAAAAACGTAGATTTCCAGTCTCTTTGGACGTTACCGCTTGGTGAGTCTCATACTAGCTCAATCGGTGTTGCTTATCTTAATGAAGATTTGACCGACAAAACCAGTAACCGCATTAGTGATTTGCAGCAAGTCGACAACGATCAGTGGTCGGTATTTGCTGAGGATGAGTGGCGCATCGTTGAGCCATTTGCCCTGACTATGGGCCTACGCTACGACAAAGACGGTAACTTTGGCGGCCATGTTAGCCCGCGCTTATACGGTGTTTATACTGCATCAGATGCGGTGACGGTTAAAGGTGGGATCTCAACCGGCTTTAGAGCGCCTAACTTGCGTCAAAGTACGGCGGCGTGGGGCCAAGTGAGCCGTGGTGGTAATATTTATGGGAATCCAGACTTAAGCCCTGAAACCTCAATTAATTACGAGGTAGGCGTATACATTGAGCTTGCTAAAGGGATCAGCACCTCAGCAACGGTATTCTATAACGAGTTTGACGATAAAATTTCACGGGTTTCGTGTCCACTAACTCAATGTACGGACGGCCCTAACGAGTTTGGTTCGTTACCGACAACCTATGTCAACGTTGATGAAGCCGTAACCCAAGGGGGTGAAATTAGCTTTTCGGGTCAATTGACTGAAAAACTAAAGCTTAGCGCAAACTATACCTACACAGATTCGGAGCAAAAAACCGGAGTATATGCAGGTAGCCCATTAAACCAGTTACCTAAACATTTGTTCCAAACGTCGCTTAATTATCAGTATTCGGATGAGCTAAACACGTGGTTACGCTTCCATTATCGTGGTGAAGAAAGCCAGCCTGTAACAGGGCCTTCGCAAAGTAGCTTAGTCGCACCTTCGTATAACCTAACTGATGTAGGTGCAAATTATCAGCTGAACGAAGCAATTAAGCTTGGATTTGGGATTTACAACCTCTTCGATGAAGAAATTACTGAAGCAGAATACGGCTACTTTGAAGATGGTCGTCGCTATTGGGCTTCATTGGCGTGGAGCTTTTAATGACACGAGCTCGCTCAGCGGCTAAGTCGTCGAATCGGCGACTTAAAAAGCTGTTTGATTGGCGCACTTGGCATTGGATGAGCTCTGCCGTGTGTTTGGTGGGAATGCTGCTATTTGCCGTGACTGGGATCACCTTAAATCACGCAAGCCAGATAGAAGCTGCACCTACCACATATGCTAAAGAAGCGGTGCTGCCAAGTGCTCTGTTGACCCAGCTTAACGCGGCAGCAGAGCAGACAGCGCTGCCTCGCAGCTTTCAATCTTGGTATCAGTCACACACAGGTGCGGCGTTACCTGCACTACAGCAAGTGCAGTGGAGCGAGTACGAATTGTATGTTGCGCTGCCAAGAGCTGGTGGCGATGGCTGGTTTAGCATTGCCCTTGATAGCGGTGAGTTTTATCAAGAGATCACGGATCGTGGTTGGGTATCATACCTTAACGATCTTCACAAAGGACGTAATACAGGATTTGCATGGCGTATGTTTATTGATGTGTTTTCAGTAGCTTGTGTAGTGTTTTCACTCACAGGCTTATGGCTTTTATACAAGCATTCTCGAGGAAGAAAGTCGACTTGGCCGCTCGTCGCAGCAGGCTTTGTATTACCTGTTTTAGTGCTGATGGTACCTGCGCACGCTAAAGCTGATGAAGTTGAAATCACAATCCCGCGTTTAAACGTTGCGGAATATCACCCACCTTATGTCGCAGTATGGTTGGCGGACAGCAAACAACAGCGAGTTGCCGATATTGCCGTTTGGTATGACGTTAATATGGCGGATAAAGAAGGTGAAAAGTGGCTAAAAGACTTACGCCTTTGGTGGCGTAGAAGCGGCCGTAGCCTATCCATGCCTGTAGATGGCGTGACTGGTGCGACAAGGCGTCCAGGTACAGCAAAGATTGATTTAACCCTTTGGCGCGATGAGTTTAAAGCTTTATCTGCGGGTGAATACACGCTGTTTGTAGAGGCTACTCGTGAGCTTGGAGGTCGTGAAGTATTGAAACTGCCAGTGACCTTACCTATCACTGCACCTGTCACTGTGATTGCAGAAGGTAAATCTGAACTCGCTACAACAATTTTAACAATGGAGCCTTAATCGTGAAAATCTCAACGTTAGTATCTGGTGTCTTAGTTGCCTTAGCTGCATATAGCCCGTTAAGTGAAGCACACCGAGTATGGATAAAGCCAAGTACCACCGTGGTGTCTGGTGACAGCGAATGGGTCACGTTTGATGCTGCCATCGCCAATGGGATCTTTAACCCAGATCATTATGCTTATCCACTAGAGCGTCTATCTGCACTGTCTCCTTCTGGTAGCAAGGTTGAGCTTAAGAATGCCGCAAAACTTAAGTACCGCAGTGTGTTTGACATTGAGCTCAATCAGCAAGGCACTTACAAAGTGTTTAATCAAACTCGCTCGCTGGTGGCGCGCTGGACTGATGAAAATGGTGAAAAGCATTACTGGCCAGGACGCGGCAAAGTTGGCTCAGTAGAAGCCTTTAACAAAGAAGTGCCAAAAACGGCAAAAGATTTAAGTGTGACCGACGTTGCAAGACGATTAGAAGTATTTGTAACTTTGGGCGCACCAAATAACACTGCGCTTAAGCCAACCGGCAAAGGGCTAGAGCTAAACCCGGTTACTCACCCTAATGATTTGTACACCGGTGAACCAATTACCTTGCAGTATACGATGGATGGTGAACCTGCCAAGGGTGCAGAAGTGATAGTAGTACGTCAGGATGAAAAGTACCGTGACAACAGTCAACCAAGCAAATATACAACGAATGCCAAAGGTGAAGTGACGCTAACGTTATCTGAGCCAGGCATGTATTGGTTTGAAGTGGAATATGAAGACGACAAAGCACAAGTACCCGCCACAAAACGTGCCGGCAGCTATGTCACTACCCTCGAGGTATTACCGCTTTAACTAACGGTCCCCATGTGGTTTGAGACGTGCAGGCGTCTCAGCTTATTTAATTTAGTGGTCATAACAGAGACGCCACTAAGTGCCCAAAGGGGGAGGCGTTCCTTCCTCCCCCTTTTCTTCTGTTAAAACCTTCACGATGAAAGCTTCACAATCACTGAGCGATCCATCTAACTGCCAAAAGTCGTTACTAAAATCAGGAACCATTTGATTTTGGCTGAGTTCACATAAATAGTTCAGGAGCTTGGGGTGGATATAGTAGTCTCGACAGACTTTGGGTGTGTTGCCAAGTGCCTTTGCTACCCGTTTGATTAGATGGGTATCAAAACGCTTTCTTTTACTACCTTCAACCTCTATTGCAACGTCAAATGCGAACTGTACCGCTAACCGAGAAGCTACCCAAGTGCGGTAATCCTTACTGGTAAATTGTGGGCCGTGTAGCGTGTGGATCTGCGTGTTGACGTCATCGCTGGTTAAATCGTGCCATCGCCCTTGGCAATGATATCGAAATAACCCATAGCCAGTTTGTACAGCGGATTCACTAATAAACTGACAAAGTTGTTCGTCGAATACGTCAACTTTTCTTTGTTTACCGTGTTTTCCCTGAAACTCAAAAGTTATCCCTACTTCGTTATGTTTCAGGTGCTTGCGCCTTAACGTGGTTAGACCACAAGTATCATTGTGTTGATAGTAATGTTGGTTACCAATACGGATCCCCGTGGAATCAAGCACCATAACAGCCAGTGCGGCAACTTTTTCTTGGTGCCAATTATCATGTTTTAGCTGCTCTATACAGCGCGTTCTTGCTTGTGGTAGCTGTTTTGCAAATTGGGCCATGCGGGTAAATTTAGCTTGTTGTTGGGTGAGTTGATAGCTTGGATGATAGATATATTGCTTTTTACCTTTACTATCGAAACCAACGGCTTGCACTTTATCAAAAGCACAGGCGCTGATTTGAACCTGCTTCCACATCGGTGGGATCACCAACTGTTTTATTCGCTTTTTGATCACCTTAGAGCGAATGGGGTTGTTGCTCGCATCTAAATAGCAAAAACCACGGCCCCACTTTTTTCTAGCAACCTCTAAACGATTACATTCGTGAAACTCAGATTGAATACCCTTACAGTCCACATTATCTCCAGTGACAGAATGTTGCATAGAACTAGAAATGCAAATCCCAAACCAGAATTTAATTACCTGAAATACTTTACTTTTTTATCTTAGCCTAAGAAGTATTTGGTAAATTTTTCATGATGTTGTTAACCTTATCGCTTCAAGTTTACTGAGCTGACCGCAAAAGTACTCATTATGAGAGACCAGCATAAATCCACAAGGAAGCTGATTAAGCATGGCCGCAAGCTCTTCTTGTGCTTCAAGGTCGAGGTGATTATCCGGCTCGTCAAGCAGTAAAAAGCCTTGCAGTTGCACTGCCAGCACGATGGCCGATTTCATTCTCTCGCCACCACTGAGGCTCGAGATAGGCCCTGAAATCTGGTTGAGTTTTAGGCCGACGCTTGCAAAGCTGGTGATGATATTATGATGTGGTGTATCAAGTAAGCGCTTGGCAATATCTAAAACGCAAGGGCCCTGCTCAAGCCAAGCACAGTGCTGATCTAAGTAAATACATGTTGCTGGGCGCTGAATTTCTCCGCGCTTTAACTCTAGCTTACCCGCAAGGGTTTTAAGCAAGGTCGATTTACCGATGCCATTTTCTCCAATTACTCTGAGCTTTTGTGTTGTATCCGCAAAAAGGTTCAGTGTATTTTCCGGTCCAAAGCACAGTTCGGCTTCACATAAGCGGAGCTTTTCTTTTGCTCGAAAAGCTGAATTAAAATGAAACTGCTGTTTGTCTTCTCGATAGTACACTGTATTTTTCTTAATATTATCTTGAGCTTTTTGAATTTTATGGGTTTGTCCGGCATGACGTTTACTTCCTCTGTCAGACTTAAAGTCAGCAATCAGTTTACTTTGGCTACCAGCGCGTACTTGTGCTTTCCCTTTATTGGCTTGCCGTTGATGTTGCAGATCCGCTGCAATCATGGCTTGTTTAAGTGTTTTTTGTGCCGCGCGATTTGCTAAATGTTGCTGTTTTTGTCGAGCTTGAGTTTGAAGTAGTGTCTCTCTAAAGGCGTCAAATCCATGTGAGTGATGAGTTAGCTCCCCCTGTTTTATGTGCAGTATATGGTCGGCTGCATCTAATAAAATAGGATCGTGTGTGACGGCAACCACACCATGTTTGTGGTGCTTTAGCTGCTCGGCTAGCCAGTGCTTATTGTTGCTGTCCATGTGATTGCTCGGCTCATCCAGTAATAGGATTGCAGGCTGAGATTGTAATACTTCGATATAGGCTCGCATTTTTGCCCCGGGACTTAGCAGTGTAAAGGGGGTTTCCAAAGTGAGTTCTAGCGGCGCAAGTGTTGCTTGCCAAGTTGATTCTAACTGCCAATCATCTGAGATTAATTCAAAATCGTACCCAGAGGCTAACCCCTGATGGGCCCGATGCAGTGCTGCTAGCTTCTCTTTAAGCCCTAGTAGTTCAGAAACGGTAGCAAAGCGGTTAGTTGCATCTTGTGGGAGATAAAAGCATTTCCCATGACTTTGGCGCTCGCCCGAGGTTAGAGGCTGTTCACCGGATAGGGCTTTGAGTAAGTGTGATTTGCCCGCCCCATTAGGGCCTGTTATCGCAATAAATTGTCGCTCTATTGTTAAGTCGACATCGCAAAATAAACATTGACCATTTGCAAGGATAAAGCTTGCTTGTTTTAACTGTATCCAAGGCATAATTACTGCTCCTAGTTGCAGCAGTGCAAAAGGCACAAAGACTCGTAAAAGCTGTAAACAGTAAAATAGAAAATGAGAGTCTATAGATTAGTCTGAGAAGCCTCAACGATAACCATAAGCTTTGCACTGGAAATTAATAATAAGTTCGTCAGTTACAAAGGGCTTAGTTATTCATTGTGATGGCAACTCCTAAAGAGGAAATAAAACGAATAGAGGCAAACAATTAGCGCCTACGTTTATTTTGCAGGCACTAGAGTAAATGTCAAGACACTGAATGGATTAAATTACAATTGAATGGGCATAAATGGTTTGATGAAGGCGCCGACCACAAGGGCAAGCAACACACTGACAAGCGTGCCCAACATCACGTATTCGGTGAGCTTTCTGTCTTGGCTTTGGGTTAGATCGCCAAAGCGAAACACCGATTTAGCGGCGAGAATAAAACCGATAGCAGCCCAGCTATCCAGTAACACGCAGCTCAGCAGTAATACACGTTCAAGCTGACCAATTAAGCTTCCTGCTTGCGGCAGGCTATCAAGAGCTGAATTATTGAGTTGCCATCGCTCAAGCAGCATGCTGGTGAATATCGATGCGGGATGCAATACCATTAAATAGCCCACAACCAATATTAGCAGCTGGACATTGGCAAAAGGCTTGGCAAAGACACTGAGTGCAATCTCAGGCTCTGCAATTAGCCAAGTGACGACCACTAATATGGCAATATGTGCACATTGGTCTATCACAAAAGGAATAGCTCCCTTGCTAGAATAGGATTTAGCTAAGTCGATACAGTAGTGACTAATACCTACCGCTAGCGCAAAGAGCAGCGCATTCCATTGTGCTCCCCAAAACAAAGTAGACTGCCAAAGTAGGATGATTGCAAGTGCAGCCCCGCTATGCGCGATACTATGCCACAACAATTTGATGGACTTATAGTGACGGGTATTTCTATCATGTACCCAGCTCATAGGTTGGAGGTAAAAGTCAGTGAGTGTGTGGCCTATTACTAACCACAATAACAATACTTGCCATTCGTTCATTAAGTCCACCTCGTGATATTTAAGCGTTGAGCATTCGACTATTGGTGTGAGCGTGCAATTGCTAAAAATTGATCTAGTAAAGCATAGTGTGCGCTATTGAGTAACTTAGTCACATTCACCCGACTGGTGTTGAGTTGTTTTGCAATATCGGCATGGCTCAACTTAGGGTGTGAAATATGAATAAAAGCGGCCTCTGCTTGTTTATGGGTTAAGTTCGAAAGTAACAAATCCACAAATGCTAGGTTTAGTGTAAAGTGGGCATTGCTGTCATTGTTATATCTGAGTCTTGCTTGTCCTATTGTGTCCAACCCTCGGCCCGCTAGTACCAGCGCAGTACCCGTTGCGGTTGATAAATCTGCGGCGGTGATATTGACTTCACCGACTGCGAGGCTGAGTCTGGCATCGCTATGTCGGCTAATTAAAAACAACCGTAGCCGTAACGCCACATTGAATAGTTTCGTCGCGTCTTGCAACACAAGCTGAAAGCCATCGCCGCGGTAAAAGCTATAATAGCCCTGCTCTGCAGCTGCTATATCAGCTAAGTAGTCCTTTAATTCACTTTGCAGTGTTGTAAGTTGTAGTAGTGACAGTGATTGTGAGCCGACGATGTCTGCTGTGATCACCGCACCTTGAAGTAGTGATGTCATGTAAGTAACTTGGTTTGGTTACATATCGATAAGTAACTAATTTTGGTTACATTTATTTTGGTATGAAGCTGGATAAAAAGCAAGCAGTCGGTAAGACTTGTTCACTTTGACAGTATTTTACCAAAACGAATGCAGTTATGGAGGCAGACAAAGCTTCCGTTGATGTGAGAAATAGACGTTGATTAGCAGCTCTAAAACTTACATTTTTAAATTTAATATACTGATTTTAAAGTGCTTTATTGTCACCTCGGGCGTGGATGTTAGTGAAGCACGGGGCCACTTTATTCATGACTGACAAAACGTCGTTTACTATCCTCGGCGAAGTGCCTACCAGTGTCGATTATCTCACCGACACGATGTACTATTGATAAATCGAATATCGGCCAAGAAAGAAGTGGTAGAGCTTACGGTTGCGAATCAATAACTGGAGTATAAAATGAGCCAATTAGCTCAATATCAGCGTTTTAGGCAAGAACTGGGGCAATTGCTCGCACAATACAAAGGCTATGGGTTGGTACTTGGTTTTCTGCTAAACCTGAGTATTTGGCATATTGCATCTCAGTTTGTTGCTGATCCCTTTGTCTCTAACTTTTGGAATCAAGTGTTTGTTTCCTTACTCTTTTCTGCGGTTTTTTGCTTGCGTACTGAGCGAAAACCAACTTAATTTTCTCGCCGAAAAGAAAGGCACAATACGCATGTGCCTTTTTACAGCAAGCGCGGCTATAAACAATACTGTGAAATGATCTTATACACTTGGTTGATATTGTCGCCCGCTTTAAATTCTTTACTAATTGGCGTTGGATCTGAGCCAATCCAGATTTTTAATTCCGCGTCTAGGTCGAAGTGACCCGCAGATTCTTTGCTGTATTTTGTTATTTTGCTATACGGAATGCTGAGCATTTCTACTTTGCTGCCCGTCATGCCTTGCTTGTCGATTAAAATTAAACGCTTGTTAGTAAAAATAAATAAGTCGCGGATCACTTTGTAAGCTTGTGCAACCTCTTCTCCGGTGATAAGTGTATCTTCTAATAACTTATCAACTTCGTTACTGTCTACTTCGCTTGCATTACCGAGTAGACCACTTAATAGTCCCATTGTTATTCTCCGTTTTTTTCAATTCGTCTTAGACTGATCGCTAGATAGTGCTTAGGTCGAAATGAATTAATGATGAAAGTGACAAAACCAGCATAGAAAAGCACGCTGATTTTGCCAAATAAATAACC
This sequence comes from Pseudoalteromonas sp. Isolate6, assembly GCF_022398435.1. Lineage (NCBI taxonomy): Bacteria > Pseudomonadati > Pseudomonadota > Gammaproteobacteria > Alteromonadales > Pseudoalteromonadaceae > Pseudoalteromonas > Pseudoalteromonas sp. Isolate6. The sequence goes on from NZ_JAKEVK010000052.1 coordinate 12,935, forward strand.
TGAGTTTGGATAATTAATGCCTTTCTAGCAGCCAGTTTTAGTGCTAACTGTGTTGAATTCACTTCCAATAGCCTGCTATTAGTGCGTAAATTCGCCTAGTTATCCCTAAAACTCTCTGGCTAGATAAGAAAGTTATTTAAGGTGAGTTTAAAACAATGAATTAGCCCATTCCTTATCCAAACCTCAGGTTAAATAACCCGAGTTTGGAGTAAGAAGTTAGCTTATATCTCTTATCAAACAAATTTTGCCATCACGAAATGCAAACTCTGAGCGGCCTTGTAAGGAGATGCTTTGCCCTGCTTTCATGCCATTGGCCAAGTCTTGGGCTAATTTAGCTTTGTATGTCACATGAACAATAAACAGATCATTGTCTTGCGTGGCGGCGGTTAAAGATTGATTGCGTTCGGAAAATAACTTAGCGGACTGATTTGCTAATTCTGCAAACTCCATTTTACTGGTTGTACGCGTCGTAATTTCACCATTGGCGAGATTCTCAAATACGACATCATCCGTGAGCTGAGCTAGCATACCCGGGATATCAAAATGATTGTAGGCTGAGATATAATTTTTAACTAAGGTTTCCATTTTTCCTCCTTGGTGTAATGGATGTTAATAAAAACTTAGATCGGTTTGTTCAATTTCGCACACTCTTTTTACCACTTTTTGCTGTGCCATGACTCGCATAAATCGACCCAAATGCGCATAGTCTTTTGGCGCAGTATTAAATCCACTTGCCCAATGGGCTAGCATAAACAAATAATAGTCACAGAGCGTGAGCTGCTCACCAGCTAAATAGGTGTTTGTTGCTAACTGCTTATCGATGAGTGCAAACATGTCGCCGACTCGTTGCTCTGCGGCTTGAGACATGGTCTTACTGTTCTCTAGTGACAGCTGATATTTTTCAGGATAAAAATACAGCATGAGTTCTGGCTGAACTGTCGTGGTTAAATAAAAAAGCCACTGATAAAACGTGGCTCTCTGTGGGGTTTTCGGCGCAGGGATAAGTTGCCCCTCAGGGTGCTTTTCGCATAAATGCAAACAAATTGCCGCACTCTCGAAGATGACCTGTTCGCCGTCGACCAATGTCGGGATCCGTCCTGTTGGATTGAGTTCTAAATAGGTCGCAGACTTTTGTTGTTGTGTCTTTCTATTGACTAAGAGCAGTTCCTTTTCTAGCTGTAAGTGCTCAAGTACGAGGTGCGGTGCCCAACTGGCATTACGAGGGTAGTAAAATAACTGATACATCTTCTGCTATTCCTTGGCGATACTTTTTGTTAGCGTGTGGCTGGTTTACCGCTGATAGTTACAACTTTTGCGGAGGCTGTAAACCGTTATTTTGCTTTTAGCAGGGAGAATCAAAAATGTATATTGGCAAGCTGTCAAAGCAAACAGGGCTGTCAGTTAAGGCCATTCGCTTTTATGAAGAAAAAGGGCTTATACCTACCCCGGAGCGGGTTGGTAAGTACCGCGTCTATTCGCAAGTGGATGTCGATCTGTTGTTATTAATAAAAGAAGCAAAATTGCTCGGTGTGTCGATTAAGCAATTACAGCAGGTAATTGAAATTAAAGGGCGACAAGTCAACTGGGTCGAAATAAACACGTTTTTAGTTGAGCTCAAAGCATCCTGCATAGAGCAAGTTGCGCAGCTTCAGCAAAAAATACACCGAATTGAACACTGCATCGCATCGCTTGATGAATGTCCACAGATAAAACTATCCCAGTCTCAGGTAGAGTAACTTGACTCTCCCGTTAGGGGGAGACAGTACACTCGTTTCTCAGTCATTGATAAGGAAACGACGATGAAAAAAATACTGCTACTAAACGGTAACCCCAAAACCAAAAGCCTGTGCCACGCTATCACAGCAAGCTACGAGCAAGCTGCAAGCACCCAACATCAAATACGCAGAATGGATCTTAGTGAGATGCACTTTGAAATCAATTTGATGTATGGCTATGAAGCAAACCAACCGTTAGAGCCATGCCTCAAGCAGTTCCAAGAGAACTTACTGTGGGCGCAGCACATTGTGATAGTAAGCCCAATTTGGTGGTTGGCGTTACCAGCCAAGCTCAAAGGGCTAATAGATAGAACATTACTTCCAGGCTTTGCTTTTAAATACAGTGAAGCAGGAACTGAAATTGAAAAACTTCTAGCGCATAAAACCGCAAGAGTTATTCTCACATCAGACACGCCGCAAGCTTATTTGGAAGAAGCCGCAACTGGGCTTGTGGCTCAACTAGAACATGGGACATTGGGGTTTTGTGGTATAGAGCCAACTCAACATACGTTATTTGGCCCAGCGCACTTAGCAACTCCTGAGGTAATTGATAACTGGCTGAGTGAAGTGACAAGTTTAGCCGTGCGGGGCGAGTGAGTAAAAACACACAACTTCTATTGCTAAGCTTATTTTAAATCAAAATTTGCAATGCCGAATGTTGCTATCTTTTACAGCAAGATGGCAACTTGGGCGGAGTGTATGCGAATTTGGAGTTTATTACTTTTTGCGTTTCCATTATTGGGAGTTGCAAATGAGCCAATTCTGCCACTTGAGTCTGCAATAGGACTTGATGCCGATAAAGTCAGCTTGGGCAGAACACTTTTTTTTGATAAGCGACTTTCTCGAGGAAATCAGGTTAGCTGTGCGTCATGCCATCAACTTCCCAGTCATGGCGCAGATGTAAAGCCCCTTTCCAGTGGTGTTAATGGTGCAGTTGGTGAGCTAAAAACTCCGACCGTTTACAATGCAGTTTTTAATATCCGTCAAGCGTGGGATGGCCGTGCTCAATCACTTTATGATCAGGTCGACTCACCCATCTTAAACCCTAAAGAGCATGATATGACTTGGCCAGAAGTCATTGCTAAGTTAAATCAAGATAAAATACTTGTCGAGCAATTTGATAAAGTATACTCGCAGGGAATAACCAAGCACACGATAAAAGACGCAATAGCAACTTTTGAATCGTCGTTAATCACCGTTGATGCGCCGTTTGATTTATGGCTCAAAGATAATAGTGTAAAACTGCCGAAGCCTGCTATTGCCGGCTATGAGCTATTTAAACGGTATGGCTGTATTAGCTGTCATCAAGGGCGCAATGTTGGCGGTAATATGTTTGCCAAAATGGGCACTTTTGGTGATTACTTTGGCGATAGAAAGACGCCAATTCAAAAAATGGATTACGGCCGTTTTAATGTTACTGGCAACGAGCAAGATCGCTTTGTGTTCAAAGTGCCGAGTCTGCGACTTGCTAGTAAACAAGTATATTTTTTTCACGATGGTAGTCATAGTAGCCTAGAAGCTGCCGTTGCGACCATGGCCAAATATCAACTTGGCCGCAATATCTCAGACTCTGATATCAATAAGCTAGTTGCCTTTATTGGCAGCCTAGCAGGACATCACCACGAAATGGATTTGGAAAATCACGAATGAAGAATAAGGCCTTCATTGGTGTGCAAGCATTATTGCTGTGCGCGCCAATTGCGCTTTTTGCGTACTTTTACTCGCAACAAGAGCTCAGTAGTCAAACACACCAATCACGAGTTACCCTGCTCTTTGAAGCCAAAAGTATTGATGCCAAACTGGATGCCGCTGTGTTACAAATGCTTAGTGCACAGCTCAATCAATATGATGAGTTAGCGCAATTAGCACATGCAATTGACGCTTTGAATACACCTGAGCGGGATGCGTTATTTGTAGAAACTACACCGGATATTCAACAGCAATTTGATGCTTATCGTCAACTGCTTAGTGATAAAGTATTGCAAGTCGAATCCATTAAAACAGCTGCAGCAAACATTAAGAACAGTTTGCTTTATCTCCCCGAGCTACTCATTGAGCTGGAACAGAGCGAGCCTGAATTGGCGACACATGCAAATAGAATGCTTGCTAATTTAATGTTGGGTCAGCTTTACGAATTTGTGGCAGAGCCTTTACTTATAATTGACTCTGAAAGTCGCTTAGAGCAGTTGATCTACCAGCATTTTAATGTTGCCCTAGTTAACAGTGCAGAATTAAAAAAGGCAAAACAACGCTTTTTATCTTTACCTAGTGACCAAGCTTTTTCAGCGCTTTATGCGGCATATAGTCAGCACCACAGTGAAACCATAGAAAAAACCAAGCATCAAAGTGAATTACTCTTGCTGCTGACCATTGCGCTATTTTTGCTCTTGGTTGTGTTTGCTAACCGGCTTTATGTAGCCAAAAATAAAATTTTGAGCACCAGTAAAACTTTGTCAGACGCCGTTGCGCGTTTAACCGAAGGATTTGCTCTTTTTAGTCGAAATGGCAATTTGTTGCTCTGCAACAGTGCTTGGCGTAGTCACTTTGCAATTGCTGATAGTGATAAAATGCCACGCAAACTAGAAGAATGGCAGCAGCAGTTTGGAGAAATCTTTAACTCCGATGCTAATTTGCATCAAACAGAATCAGGCGCTTGGCTTCAGGTAAAGCAAACTAACACGCACAATAATGGTCAAGTGTTTGTAAGTGTCAATGTCTCCCTTTTTAAACAAGCGGAAGAAGAGCTGCGAAAATGGGGCCATGCGATTGAACAAAGCCCCTCTTCTATTGTGATCACCGATCCTCGTGCTCGTATTGAATACGTTAATCCTAAGTTTGAACAAGTTACCGGGTATTCACTTGAGGATGTGAAAGGACATACACCGAAAGTACTAGGTTCCAAGCAAGGATTCACTGACTACAAAGCACTTTGGCAAACGATTAAACAAGGTAAAGTCTGGCGTGGTGAGTTTTACAACCGCCGTAAGTCTGGAGATTACTATTGGGAGTACGCATCTATTTCCCCGATTAAAAATCAGCAGGGGGAAATCATAAACTTTATTGCGATCAAAGAAGATATCACAGCACAAAAAAGTGCAAGTGCGCAGCTTAAAACTGCGGCTGCGGTATTTAATGCAACGCAAGAAGGAATTATGACCACCAACGCAAAACTTGAAATCACCGCGGTCAACCCAGCCTTCACCAAAATTACCGGTTATGAAGAACATGAAGTACTCGGTCAACGACCCAATATTTTAAGCTCGGGCAAGCATGATAAACATTTTTATGAGCAGATGTGGAGCACTCTCAACTCGCACGGACAATGGGCGAGTGAGATCTGGAACAAGCGTAAAGACGGTACTTTATATCCAGAGTGGCTAGCAATCAGTGTCGTGCATGATGACAAAGGACTGGTACAGCAATACGTTGCCATATTGTCTGATATGACTGAGCGCAAAGCGCAAGAGGAGCAGATTGAATATCAAGCCTATTACGATGTGTTGACCGGGCTGCCTAACAGAACGTTATTACTCGAGCGCATTGAGCAAGATATTAAGCGGATGAGCCGCACTCATCATCAAAGTGCGGTGTTATTTATCGATTTAGATAGATTTAAGCGGGTCAACGACACCATGGGTCACGAAGCCGGAGATGCTTTACTTATCTCCGTAGCCAAGCGTTTAAACGGCCTGCTGCGTAAAAGCGATACCTTGAGCCGCTTTGGTGGAGATGAATTTGTATTATTATTGAGCCAAATTGCGCATCCGGATCATGCCGCGCAAGTCGCCGATAAGATTGTCAAAGCACTAAGTAGCCCTTTTGTGATCAATGGCTTTGAGGTATTTACGGGGGCAAGTATTGGGATCGCTATTTTACCTAGTGACGCAAAAGACCAAAGAGAGCTATTGCGCCTTGCTGACTTAGCGATGTATAAGGCAAAAGAAGCGGGACGCAATCAATATCATTTCTTTGCTCAAGAAATGCAGCAGCAGGTGAATCGGCGAGTTGAGCTGGAGCAGCTACTTCGGGCTGCGCTTGAACACCAGCGTTTAACCGTACATTACCAACCTATTGTCGATACGGTGTCGGGTAAATTATATGGCGTCGAGGCGCTCATGCGCTGGCCAACTGATTTCGGCCAGTATATTTCCCCCGCTGAATTTATTCCGGTTGCTGAAGAAAGTGGCCTTATTGCTCCTCTTGGCGAGTGGTTACTCGCCAAAGCATGCAATGATATTCGCAGATTAAATAAAGCGCTTGGCATGAATTGTTACTTGACGGTAAATGTCTCGAGCCAGCAATATCGACTCGGTTTTAATGCCACTATCATTAAACAAATCATGCAGCAGTCAGGCTTTCATCCAGAGAACCTAACGCTTGAGATCACAGAAAGCATCTTGCTTGAAGACGATAAAGCTGTAACCGCTTGGTTGCAAAGCCTACGGGCAACGGGAGTCAACTTAGCAATCGACGACTTTGGCACTGGCTACTCTTCGCTTAGCTATCTCAAACGCTTTCCTATCAATATATTAAAGATTGACCGAGGTTTTATTCAAGATATAGATCAAAACCAAGATGCTGTCGTTTTGGTCAACGCGATTTTATCGATGGCCGAAAGTTTATCGCTCAAAGTGATAGCTGAAGGCGTAGAGCAACAAGGGCAGCTAGATTGCCTAACAGGTTTGGGCTGCCAGTATGTACAAGGGTATTTTTATGCCAAACCAATGGCGATTGAAGTATTAATTGATTGGGTTGAGCAATTTGCCATTATATCGGAGCGAACATCTCCAAAGCTATGGTTGGATTGAGGGGCGGTGTTTTGGGTTGCTTTATCACTTGCTCAAATCAGGGGGTTACTGTGGGGTAAGGAAAAGTTATTGATAACCAGAGCAAAATTTTATATTTAACTTGGGTGAAATACCGCATTTGGAAAGATGAGTTATAAAGCTTACTGAATCCGACCAGCAATTGCCGAGATAGGCTAGTTTACATGATATGTTTAGTAAAATCAGATGTAGGAGCTCACTGAGCTCCTAATATTCTTACTCGGTTTTATTCCAATCCAGTTGCATATCCCACACATATCGGTGCTTTGGCTCTAGAGGCTGTTGAGAGTCATCGACTTGTTCAAGCACATTGCGTGCCTTTACTATGGTGGCATCGCGACCGAACAAGTAACTCTGCTCTTTGACAATGGTCAAGTAGGCCTTGTTCAATGCCAGCGCGCGTGGCTTTGATGGTGTGATCAATTCATAGAGGTTTTTCACAGACTGCACTTTTTTGCTGTTTACCGTTCCATCTTCGTTAAACCAGCGCATCAGCATCTCTTGGTTCTGCCTAAACTCATCCCCGCCGCCAACACGCATCATATAGGTCAGGAATTCGCCCTGCTCTTCGCCTTTGTTAGGTACGTCTTGCATCTCTTTTAAATTGATATAACCCCAACCCAGCTTTCCCTCGACTTTACGTGCAAATGAGAAGGTTTGGTCATAGGTTGAGCCAATGGTTTTGTGACAGCCATTACAAAAAGCAAGCTCTTGTTCATGTTGCGGACGAAGTGCACCATTTTTGTCTTCAATATAACCGTTAATCGTCCAACCGAAGTTGTTATTGATCCCTTGGTCGCCCAAATAAAGCGTTTGAGGGTAATTTTCGAATGCCTTTTCTTTCGCTTCTCTGTAGTAAGCTGCCCCGAGTGATTGCTTGGATTTAAAGTTGTGCTTCTTCATGTAGCGCACTTCTTTCATTCTTGGCGCATTAAATACTTGACCATTATCATCCACCCCAATATACCGAACGGTATGTAAAAACTCAGTGTCTTGTGGATATAACTGATGAGCAAGCTCGATAGTATTGGCATCACCAAGGTAACGTTCACCGCGCAGCATGCTAGTGATCTGCGTGAGCTTGCCATCACCATTTAAATCTACGCCAACTCGCGATTCAGAAATCACTGGTGTTGATATTTCGTCAAGCCCCTTTACAGCCATTTCAACCAGACTTAAGTTAGCAAGATAGACGTCTTGATTATACGTTTCACCTTTTTCTCTAAAGGCGTCAGCAAGGCGGATCATGACATCTCCTGTAGAGCCATTAGTTGGCCAGAAAGTACTAGGAAAAGGCTTATAATTGAATGCCACCCAGCCACTGCCGTCTTTTGCTATACCCAGCTCATCGAATGCTTTTTCAGGATATGCCAAGTTGTTAAGCGGGGTGATCTCACCTTTCCAGTCAGGGTTATTTTTCAGTTTTTCGATGAAAGGAGTGTAATTATCTTGTTTGACCCAGTTAGTAATATCTTGATCTGAGATACCTTTGATAAGTTCTGAACGATCTTTAAACAAATTTTTCCAGTGGTTTTTAAATCCAAGGTCGGAAAACTCATAGGCACCTTGTAAATTGGCATCGCGCATCATGTTTGGTCGGTTTTTTTCATCGTATGATTGATGGCAAGCGTAGCAAGGGTTATTTACACCATCCGTTTTGGTGTAACACTGAGGCGGGATCACCGATTCAGGGTTATAGACTTCATTGTGCTGCATAAATGCAGTCGCAGGAATATCATCACCTTGTTGGTAAGGTGCTTCAGTCTGCGCCGACAAAAGTGCGATGTTGGTTAGCTCTTGGGGCTGTTCATCATTACAACCAAGTAACACTGCGCTCGTTAACGCCACTAGGGTTAGGCTAACGTATTTCATTTTTATGACTCCAAAATTTTGCTAAAAAAAAGCAGCGCACTATAAGGTGCGCTGCTACTTGTTTAATTATTTTGCTTTAGGGTCATAAAGCCATAGTGTGTTATTTTCTTGGAAGCCATCTTCGCCGATGATAATCCGGCCATCTTCCATAACGATAACGTTATCAGGCTGTGAAAGCTGATTGACGTCACAACGCTCAGCGCCAGTCAATGATGAGCGGTACGTACCACCCATTACAACGGGCTCAATACGAGTTAGGTTATAGTTGTTATCTATATGGGCACGATATACACCACCACAATCTTTAACACGCGCAGAAAGCTGAATATCACCTTCTTCATCAATCATGGTTTTATCAATATCTGCAATGCCAATGTACATATAGGCTTTATCTACTACTTCACCGGCAACAACATCTTGACCAGTTACTGCCTCAAGTACACGGTTGTGGTTGATGCTGATCCCTTCAAGTTTACGCCATTCAGCTGTCGCCCCTTTTTGGCGCGCAGCTTGACGAGATTCAAGGAAGATTGCTCGGTTATCCATAGGCTTGCCAGCCGTTACTTTACCACCACCATTTTCAACGGTAGGATAGGTCGCAGCACCTTCAGCCCATGCTTTTACGTCAGCCACAGACAGGTAGCTTGTTTGATCTTCAACATAGTCACTCTCATTGATGCCATCATATTCAGCAATCCAAGTTTCTATCTGTGCATTACTGCCATTACCAAGCTCAACCCAGCTAATGTCAAAGCCAGTTACAGCTGGATCAGTAAGGCCTGCATCCTGAGTTAACTTTGCTGCGTAAAGGGTACCCGCACTTAAGTCTTCTGGTTGATCTGCAACAAATTTAAATAGTACACCACCTGTGTCATCTTGTGATGAATAGACAGTACGGCGGTCTGGCATCACGACTGAGTTCTCATGCTCATAGCGACCAATTGTGAAGTGTTTCACAACATCAGGTGTTTCGGTCGTAGGATTTTGAATCTCAGCAATATAGCCGTAGCGATAAGGATTAGGGAAGTCAGGTGCAGTTAATGCTTCCATTGTGTCGTTGCCTGTCTCCGCTGGGTTATTCCACTGGGGATCTTGTGTTGAATCAACTTCAGACCAGACAATCCATTCTTCCGAAGTTAGTGGTGTACCCCAAGGAGATACTGAACCAAAACAGTTAGCTGCTGTTCCTTTAACACCGTCGAAATCTACCATCATAGCTTCTTCGATTGACCACTTCCCTGTTGTCGCTTTGCTCATTTTCAAACGACTAACACCACCTGGATACGCTTCCCAGTTCGTGAATAGGTAACCTGTGTCTGCGTCCACAGGAATATAACCATTAAAATCAGGATTATCATTTTTAATGATCTCTTCGCCAGTTGAGATACTGTAGTGCACACCCAATCCGCCCGCTAGACCTTTAGCACCAAGGTTCGCGAATGTATCTCCTGTTTGGCCTAGAATTTGATACTGACCAATCGCAGAAATCACGGTCTGTTGTTCCATGGTTGAAGCAGGAACTGGCGCGCTTGGGATATTTGCAGGTAGATTATTAAAGTTCACACCAGTTAGTACACCGACCGTACCCGTATTGAATGGCTTGCTGTTGAACTTATCTGTGGCTGTATTGGTGTCATTTGGGTGCTGAACGTTGAAGAACAAGTCGCCTCCTTCGGAAAGAAATAGACCAGTAACTTCGGCACCAGCCGGGACGGTTGCTATGCGAACAAGGCCAGGTACGCTGTAGCTACCATCACGACCATTTTGGCCATCTTGTCCATTTTGACCGTCCTGTCCATCTTGACCATCCTGTCCGTCAGTACCACTTTGACCATTTGAGCCATTAGTGCCGTCTGCACCATCTTGGCCTGCTGTGCCCTGCTCACCTTGAGGTCCCGCTGGGCCTTGTGCTCCATCATCACCATCACAGGCTGTAAGTGCCATTGCAACTGCTGCTGCAATAAGAGAATATGCTACACGCTTCATGAGTTACTCCAGTTCCTAAGTATTATTTTTTGTAAAGCGTGCAACAGTGTGAAGTGTTCCTGTTACAGTTGACTGAATGATTTATTAACCATTTCCTACAGGAATAAGACACTTGGACTCAACTCACATACAGGCTACTTTCTGTTAGTAAGTTGAAGTACCTATAAAGGGAATTTTAGTGTAAAGGGGGTTTACATTATTTGTTCTGAACGGCTTCGTGCTTCATATAGATAAGTTCATCAGTGTTAAAGCCATATTTTTCAGACATATCTTTAAATTTAGTCATTATAGTGTCCGATACTTGAGGTGTTCTAGAAAGCAACCAAAGGTAATCACGATTGTAGCTGGTAACGAATGCATACTGGTAATCTTCACCTAACTCGAATACCACATAACTGCCATAAAACGGACCAAAAAATGACACTTTCAAGTGCGCTATTTCATCATTTGCAACAAACTTGGCTTTGCCAATTGCTTCTTTCCACTCTCCTTCCTCTGTTACATATCCCTTATTTACGACTTTAATTGACCCGTCGGAATTTTGGCTATAAGTTGCCGTGACGTTCTGCATTCCCCTTTCAAATGAATGGTCTAATCGCGCGATTTCATACCAAGTACCTGTATAGCGCTCAACACTAAAGTCTTTAACTGGTTTGATGCCATCAGGTAGCCCTGTGCATGCCGAAACTGCAAGCGTTAAAATCACCGTGAAAAATAACTGTCGTACTTTCATATAAATTCTCCATATTCCATCTTAATGTCATACGTAGTGTTCAAGCACTAAGATTAGCGATAGATTAAATTTTTACCTAGTAAGAACAAAATTTAATTCAAACCCTTACCATGCCAATTTCACCTTATTTATTTTAAACTTACGTGCAAATGAATAGATCGCAGCAAAGCGTGATGAATACAGCACAGAGCAAAAAAATACTAACTCATGGTTTGGGTGTAGCAACGGGGAAAGTTGCGTTTTATATTGAGCATCCACCAAGCATAGAACCTTACAATAATTTGATAAAAGTCAGTGCGTTAGCTAATAGGGAGATCGAACATATTAATTCGCACTGCGGCAACGGTTGGCGGAAAATCTTCAATGTTTTTGCCAAGTTTTTATTTGCAGCAAAGCTGCCAGATCACGATATTACTAACTATTCAACTTGGCAGTCATATCGAGATAGTGCGTTACTTCAAGCTTCAAGTCAGGAAGCTCTGCTCTTTTCAGCGCCTGATTTTTCAGCAAAAACATACGATTGGCATATTATTGCAGGACGAACCTACGCGAAATCATTGCTTAGAGATCAGATTTTTACTAACAATTTAATTTGGCTGGATGATGAGTTCGCCGTTGACTATAACTTGCGTCTTATTATTTCGCCATTTTTGGATTATCGCCAACTTAGTAATATAAAAAT
>NZ_JAKEVK010000053.1:0-24776 GCF_022398435.1 Pseudoalteromonas sp. Isolate6
TTTCAATATATTAAATTGAATAACAGTGTTTTAAGCTGTTTTGAAGTAGGTAACCTTTAAAGGCTACCTTTTAGCGAATGTAGTCTAACAAAGAAAGATTGGTTAAGCGGCCAAAGGTTGCCTGAGAAGCCTGCAGTGCAGTTTCATGTTTAGTGAGCTCAGAGATCGCAGAGTAGAAGTCGACCTCAATCAAAGCTGCCTTATTTGCCTTATTATCAACATCTAAGTCTGAATTTGCATCAGATACAAGCTTTGCGGCGTTTAACCTACCACCAAGCCCCGCTTGTCCCTGCGATATTTTAATCTTGGCATTATCTAAGCCCGTAATACCATCAGCTAGTACCTGCTTATAATCATCCCCTATAATACTGGGGTCTCTCAATGACGTAATCATGGATTCTAATGTATTTAGAATGTTTTCCTTTTGGGGCTTCTCCAAGTCAAAGCTTATTTGGCCTGGCGCAGCACCAGCAAAGTCAAACTCCATACCAGCGACTTTAATAGTTCCGCCTTCTGCAGTACCAGTTGAAATAACCGTGCCCCCCTGCTCAAGCTGATAAGTATTTGGTGTCCCGGCTGTCACCACTAGGTCAAAGGTATTTGCACCTGCAGGCGCACTAGGATCCGCGTTGTAATTTGCCTTGTGAAACTCATCAAAAACCCCTTGTTCGTCCACGTACACGGAGGCCGATGTAATACCACCAGAAACCACACCTGTATTTGAAGTAATATTCAGTCGCTTCTCTGCACTTTCAAATACATCAAAACCGTTATCACTTGAGCGTATTTCGACGCCCTCAGAAACTTTTATTTTATGCTGTCCTTGGTCACCGTTATATACGTACTTTCCAGTAGCTGAGTCAAAGCTATAGGTTTGCGTATTATCTTGATAGCCGGAAAATATAAACTTACCATCTTCACTTTTTGAGTTCATTAAATCCAAAATAGTATCTTGGATTGACTCTAGCTCATCAGCGATTGCTTGACGGTCAACATCAGATAACCCGCCATTACCGGCCTGTATCGACTTGGTATAAGCGCTATCAATGGCCGTTTTAATATTTTCGAGTACTGACTCTTGAGTGTCTAATCTCGAAGACAGCATAGTCAAATTCTTAGTAAACTGATCGTTTGCTTGGATCCGGTCGTCAAAAAGCATCGCTCTAGCAGTCGCTGAAGCATCATCAGAAGCACTCAATACCCGCTTTTGCGTGTTCAGCTGCTGTGTTGCTTTGTTCACATCTTGCTGATTACGCAAAATAGAATTGAGATTTGAATTAAAAATTTGATTTTGAGATAAACGCATAATTACCTCGCTGCACTTAATAAGGTATCGAACACGGTTCTTGCTGCTGAAATGACTTGCGCAGAAGCCGAGTAAGATTGTTGAAAACGTAACAAATTGGCTGCCTCTTCATCTAGATTCACACCCGATAGAGACTCAAACCATGCGCTTGACTGATTGGCTAGCGCTTCGAATGCCGCGCCATTAGTTTTCGCTTGATTGGTAATAACTCCTACCCCGGTGACAATATCGGCATACGCCTCATTAAAGGTTTTATGGCTTTCGGTACTACCTGTAGACTCTAGATTTTGTCTAACTAAATCAGATGATTTCAGACCATCAAGCGCTGCACCATTACGGTTGTCATCAAAGCCACCAGTGTTAAAGCTAATTTCAAAACTATCACCGGTATTCGGTGTCCCCTCGATATCGAACGTGAAACCAAGATTGTCAAAAGGTGCTGGCGCAGCTCCCACTGTGGAAAGTATATCTTTGCCATCGGCAGGAGCGGTAAAGGTATGCGTTGTACCTGAATTACTGGTCAATGTATATTCGTTAGCGTTAGCGGTTTTAGTCAGAGTATATGGACCATCATTCAAGGTTGGCGGCGTTCCCGCCGTAAACGCACTGGTCGCAGGATCGGTATCAGTGACGACTCCAGCTGAAATGGTCGCCGTACCATTATTGTCTGCTGATTTTTCAGTGCGAATTGGTGACGCTAATGCAAGTGCTTCTGGTCGTTGAGTTGCAAGCTCCAACCCGGTTGAAGCCTGTTGATTTAATTTTACAAGAAATCTATCACCTGTTGCACCACTACCCGTTACGTTCATTTGTAAGCCAAAATAATCACCTGTTCCCGTGATGACTCCTCCTGCGATATTACCAGTCGTTGGAGTACCGATAGGATTGCCTTTGGCGTCTACAGCTGTTATTTCAACGGTTGTTGCGCTGGTATAAGTAACTTGGAAGTCAGTAGCTGGCAACTCATTGCCGCGTCCAGGCTCAAGTGTTGCCGTAAGCGCTGCGGTGCCTGTATTCTCGCTGTAAGCAAAGCCGCCCACGGTAGGGATCTTAAATAAGTCTCCCCCTATGTTGCCATCTAAGTCCATTCCCAATCTATTTTGCTGATTAAAAGCATCTGCTAATGCGAGGCCAATTTGACCTAGTTGGTTCTGTGCCGGGATCAACACTTCATCTCTAAATGCCAGTAACCCGCCGATTTTGCCTTTCAAACTGCCGCTATCTAACTCAAGTTGCACAACATTTTTATCTTTAATATCTAGAGTTAGCTCTTTATGGTTGGGATCTGGGTTGCCTTTCATCGCAAATAAATTAAAAGCGCCACCTTGCATCACAAGCGCGTCCCCAGTGCCTAAAAATACGAGCTTCTCGCCATTTTCACCGTCGAGTGTTTCTATATCTACAAGCTCAGCAAGCTCCTTAATTGCTTGATCGCGCTCATTAAGCACGCTGTGATCGACATTATTAAGATTGAGCGCTGACTTACTCGCCACTTGTTTATTCAATTCACTGATTTTTTGAACAAGGTTATTAGCTTCTTCTGAGAAAATATCCAATTGCTCATTCACGATACTGTTTTGATCAACAACAATACCTGACAATCTATCCATTTGATCGACAAGACCTTGAGCGCCCGTCATGAATAGAGATCGGTTAGTTGTCGACGAAGGCAAGTTAATCGCGCTTTGTAAATTATTAAACATCGAGTTGATACTCTTGCTCAGGCTATTCGAGTCTTGTGCAAATAATGTATCAACGCGACTTGCCTCAGTGACAAACTGCTCATAGTAAGACTGATTGGAAATATCACGATTCAGTTGCTGCTGCGCGAACTGGTTGATCAAACGCACCGTTTCACCACGACCAACCATGCCACCTATCATTGTTCCGTGCTCAGTCCGTTCACGGATATACCCTTTGGTATTTAGGTTAGCAATGTTTTTACTGGTGGTTTGTAGTAACTCGGAGTTAGCCCTAACCCCTGCCGCACCAATATTTAATAGATCAAATGACATCTCATCTGACTCCCTTTGTTAGCGCACCGGATAAGAAATCGGATACATCAATACGCTTTAAAACTGACTTAATTTTGTTGGCATAATTCGGATCGGTCGCATAGCCTGCATTTTGAAGTTCACTTAGATAGGCATGACTATCACCAGCCTTATTTAAGGCTTGCTCATATCTCGGATTACCTTTTAGAAAACTGACATAATCATCAAAGCTTTGTTCTAGCGACTTATAAGCACGGAAATCGGCTTGCTTTTGCACCGGTAACCCTTGCTCAAATTCAAGTGTCGATTTTCTGGCGCTTTCACCACTCCAGCGGCTATCCGCTTTGATATTGAATAGGTTAAAACTGCTACTACCATCTTTTTTGCTGATGATGTGTTTACCCCAACCGGTTTCCAGTGCAGCTTGTGCAACCATTACCGCAGGGTTCAAGCCTAGCTTTTTCGCAGCTGTTTGAGCGTATTCCCAAATTCTGTCGACGAATTCCTCAGGAGAACCAAAGCCTGTTTGTTCATCGCTTGAGGTATCTGCCTTAACATTGACAGCCTGCGGTTCGGATTTATTCACACTCTCACTTGCTGTCGTCTGTTTTTTAAAGGAAATATCGCCGTCAGCTCTCATTACAGAAGCAGGCTTATACTTTTCAGAATTAGGAGACAACTGTTGCACAATCAGATCTGCAAGTCCTAAGCTGCCCTGCTCAGATAAGTGCATCGAAAGTTGCTGATCATGCATTTCTTCAAAAAATTTGACACCGCTAGAGTTAAATGGACTGTCTTTATCCTCTAGCGCCTCATTCGCTTTACGCATGCTCTGTAACAACATTTGCGTAAAGATAGACTCAAACTGTTGTGCCGCCTTCTTCAATGCCTGATCAGAGGCACCTTGATCGCCAGCACCTTTCAGCGCCTCTTTACGGATCGAATCAAGGTTTCCTAGGTCGAAAAAGCTTTGATTTTTCAATTGGTCGGTGTTCATACACTCAGCACTGTTTGACGTTAATAACTATACAAATAGAAATGCAAAATTCGAGCCAAAAAAAAAGCCTCACAATTGTGAGGCTAACTAGTTGATTAATAATAGAACATCAAATGACGACTAATTGACCATTTATTGCGCCCGCTTCTTTTAGCGCTTCAAGGATCGCCATTAAATCGCCTGGTGCTGCGCCAACTTGGTTAATTGCTCTAACCAAGTCATCAAGGCTCACGCCTGGGTCAAATACAAACGCTCTAGAGTCGTCCTGATTTACGTCGATAATACTTTGCTGCGTCACTGCTGTTTCACCATTCGCCAGCGCATTAGGTTGAGATACATTTTGCTGCTCAGCAATTGTTACGGTAAGGCCGCCATGGGTAATTGCCGCAGGCTGTAGCTTGACATTTTTGCCAATAACGATAGTGCCTGTGCGAGAGTTAACGATGATCTTCGCTGCGGTATCTGCGGGTTTAAATTCTAGATTCTCTAGCGTAGACAAGTAAGCAACGCGCTGAGACGGATCTCTTGGGGCAATTACTCGCACTGAGGCTGCATCCATAGGTTTTGCGCTGTTTGGTCCAACAAGTCCATTGATCGTGTCGGCCAAGCGCTTTGCGGTAGTGAAGTCGGGCCTATTCAAGTTAAAGGTGATGTAATCGCCCTGAGTAAACGGACTTGGTACCGCTCGTTCCACTGTCGCGCCATTTGCCACGCGGCCTACAGTCGGCGTATTGATCACAACTCGACTCCCGTCGGCACCATCAGCGCCCAAACCACCAACAATCAAACTACCTTGCGCGATTGCATATACATTACCATCAACCCCTTTAAGAAAAGTCTGAAGTAAAGTACCGCCTCGTAAACTACCAGCACTACCAATAGATGACACAGTCACGTCAATGGTTTGACCGGGTTTAACAAAAGGTGGCAAGTCAGCGTGAACCGCAACAGCCGCAACATTTTTAATTTTTGGCTTTAAGCTTGCGGGCATCGTTATGCCAAAGCTATTCAACATCGCTTTAAAGCTCTGCTCGGTAAATCTGGTTTGCTCACCGGTACCAGGCAAGCCTACAACGAGGCCGTAGCCAACCAGTTGGTTTGAACGAACACCTTCAACCATACTGACGTCTTTAACTCGCTCAGCAGAAGCCAAAGAAGAAAAACCAACCAACGTCATGGCCGCACCGATAAGCAAAATATTCTTAAACATATTGTTCATTTTCAGCACCTTAAAACGGCATCAGCGCGCTCATAAAGAAACTCGTTAACCAACCTGCACTTTGTACTTCTTGTTGATCACCTTTACCCGAATATTGAATTCTGGCATTTGCCACTCGATTGGACTCAACCGTGTTATCTGCCGTCACATCTTGAGGTCTTACCAATCCTTCCAAGCGAATAAATTCCTCGCCGGTATTAAGGGTTAACCACTTTTCGCCGCGGATCACTAAATTACCGTTAGGCAATACTCGGGTGACATTAACTGAAATATTACCAAATAAGCTGTTGGACTGATTAGACTTCGAGTCACCAGAAAAAGAAGAGCTGGATTTAGCACCAAACTGTATTGCTTCTTTTCCGATATTAATGGCGTTGCCACCTAGGCCAATCACAGGGTCTAGGCTCGAATCACTGGATTTATCCAGCTCAGAATTTGCAGCTTTGGTTGCCTGAGTCGTTTCTCTGAGTACGATGGTAATAATATCACCGACTCTTAACGCTTTTTTGTCAGCATAGAGATCGTTGGAAAACTGCGTATTAAACAATGACCCTGTTGCCACCATTTGGGCTTGGTTATCCTCGGGATAGATAGGTGCATAATACGGATCGTCACGCACCACATTTTTATTTTGTGTTGTACTACATCCAGATAATGCAGCGACCGTTACGATGGCTAAATATAATGCACGCATAATACCCCCTACCCAATTACAGCTGTTGATTAATGTAGCTCAGCATCTGATCTACCGTTGAAATCACTTTTGAGTTCATTTCATACACGCGTTGTGTTTCGATTAGATTTACAAGCTCTTCCGTCACATTAACGTTTGACGTTTCAAGTGCGCCTTGCACAATCTTACCTAACCCTTCAACACTTGGGTTACCTTGCACCGGAGCACCACTTACCGCGGTTTCCGTGTACAAGTTTTGCCCAATCGGTTCAAGACCTGATGGATTAATAAAGTCACTAATTGTCAATTGTCCGATAACAACGTTTTCAGCTTGTCCAGCAACTCGCACCGATACTTCACCATCTTGAGAAATAGTAATTGACTGTGCATCGTCGGGTACGTTCATCTCAGGTAACACAGGAAAACCCGCGCCTGAAGTAACTATCCGCCCTTCTTCGTCCGTCGTGAACTGACCATTTCTTGAATATGCGGTTGTGCCATCTGGCATCTGAATCTCAAAAAAGCCCGGACCTTGGATCATCCAATCCAAAGAATTTTCGGTACTTAACATATTGCCTTGAGAAAAGTTCTTTTGGTTGGCGACCACTTTGGCACCTGCACCAAGCATCAAACCAGACGGTAACTCTGTATCTTGAGAGCTGCGACCTCCGGGTTGATTGATGTTTTGATATAGTAAGTCTTCGAATATCGCCCGACTCTTTTTGTAACCAACGGTACTGGCGTTAGCCAAGTTGTTAGAAATAACTGAAATATCAGTTTGCTGAGCATCTAAGCCTGTTTTACTTATCCACAATGCCGGATTCATAATCTCTACCTCACTCTTAAACTATGCGTAGGAGCGAAGTGTGTCGCTCATCTATTTCTTCAGCTGTTTTCATCAGCTTAATTTGCATTTCAAATTGTCTTTGATGGTTGATCATATCGACCATCTCATGAACAGGATTGACGTTAGACATCTCTAAGAAGCCGCTCATCACTTTTGCGGTTGGAGATATTTCACAAAAGCCACAAATCCCATCTTCTAGCTTATCTTCTTTTGGTCTATAAAGGCCGTCATTACCTTTTTGTAGCTTGCTATTATCCGCTTCAATAATTTTCAGCCTATCAACCACTTCCAGAAAGTTAGCAGGAGCGCCTTGTGGACGCACTTGAATAGAGCCATCGTCACTAAAAACCACCTTATCAACAGGGATAGGCAAGACGATGGGCCCACCTTCGCCAATAAGTTGACGCCCGTGAGCGGTGACTAACGCACCATCATTACGAATGTTGAGTGTGCCGACTTTGGTGTAAGCTTCTTCACCCGATGCATCAACAACACTGATCCACGACTTGTCATCTACCGCAATATCAAGCTCTCGGCCAGTTTCAACAATTGCACCGCCAGTCATATTAGTACCAGGGCGCTCTTGCATCGCGAAAACTCGAGTAGGTAGCCCTTCGCCAAACGCCTGCATTGAGCGCGCTTGTGCAAAATCAGCTTTGAAGCCAGTCGTGTTGGCATTAGCAAGGTTATTCGCTTTAAGTGCCACACCGCGTAAGCTCTGCTTAGCGCCTGACATTGCGATATACACCATTTTATCCATGACGATGACCTATAAAATTCAAACTTAACTTAGTTAATGCAAGCACAGTGCCAAAGTGAGGAGATGTTTTTGACGGACATAAAAAAGGCTGCCTTTGGAGCAGCCTTTGGAGGGCATAATATATTATCGGATCTGTAATATATTTTGTTGTAATGTAGAGTTAACCTCAAGCGCCCGAGAGTTCGCTTGGAAGTTACGTTGAGCACTGATAAGGTCTACTAACTCGTTAGTCAGGTTAACGTTCGATTGCTCTAGGGCCGATGAACTAATACCACCAAGCGTACCTGTGTTTGGCTCACCCGCAAGAGGTTCACCAGAAGATAGGCTCTTCTTCCACTCAGTATTGCCAATCGCCTGAAGGCCTTGAGAATTCGGGAAGCGTACTAGCGCTACTTGCCCTAAGAACGTTGAGTCGCCGTTAGTATATGAAGCCACTACTTTACCATCAGTACCAATATCAATACCAGCTAAACGGCCAACGGTCGCACCGTCTTGCTCCAATGCTTTTACTTCAAATCGACCAGATGAGTATTGCGTTGGTAGTTTTTGAGCAGTATTTGCTTCATCACGCCAGTTAACAACAATGTCATTTGGAAAAGTTGCACCGTTATCAAGCAAGTTTGACATACCGATAGTTGGGTCAACTGCATCTTGAGGTCCAGCAAGACTTAAGGGGTTAAATGTCGAGCCAGTATTGTTACTAAATGTCAGTGGTGAAGCTGATGGATCATCCGCTGTTTGTGAAGGAATACCACTTGCGTCAAAACGAAATACGCTTACTGGTGTGTATGGCACAGGTGGTGTAGCTGTCGGGTCAATTTGCTGCGCATTGTGGTTAAATGGCTTATCGTCCATTGTTGCGTAAGTTGACCATTCATTATCCGCCGTTTTTCTAAAGAATAACTGTAATGTATGTGATTCACCCAACGAGTCATATACCGTAATTGCCGTTCTTGAATTATATGAGGCCCGTTGCTCAGGATCAAAAGCAATCGTAGGTGGTTGCGCCGTCGCATCTAAGTTAAACGAAGTATAGATTTGCGATGTTGCTCGAGGAGAACCTGATGCATCTGGAATTTGAACGGGCGATGTTGTGCTCAAACTCAAAGACGTTGTATCACCGGTTGATGGATCAACAGGGAAGCCTTGCAAGTAGTCACCTTTTGCATTCACGATAAAGTTGTCTTTATTTAATTTAAATGCACCAGCTCGAGAATACGTAAAATCCTGTGATTGCAGAGAGTTTGACATGGCAAAATAGCCTTCGCCCTCAATCGCCAAGTCTAGCGAGTTTTGCGTAAACTTTAGTGACCCTTGGTGGAACTGCTGTGCAACCATCGTAGTTTGTACACCATCACCATTTTTCGTTTTGCCTGAGCTAAAAACCGAAGACGCGTAAACGTCAGCAAATTCTGCGCGAGACTCTTTAAAACCAGTCGTGTTTACGTTAGCAATGTTGTTTGCTGTTACGTCCAAGTCTTTTTGCGCGGCGGCAATACCTGTCAGTGCTATATTGAAACTCATACTCTCACCTCTAAGTTCTTAAGGTTAATTCTTTAAAACTACTATGCTATTTCAGCAATATCAGTTAAGCGCACCGCGCCTTCTTTGGTATTAATGACGATGCCATTAGCACCATTAACATTAACACTGTCTATATTTCTAAATGTGGCCGACGGTAAAGTTTGATATTCACCTTCAATCATGCCCTCCGCTTTTATGGTGTATTCACCTGGAGGCATCATCTCACCGTCTTTGTTTTTACCATCCCAATCGAAACGCACAGCGCCAACACTTTGTTCGCCAAATTCAAGCGTATTTACGAGCGCTCCAGATTCATCATAGATACCCACTGATAAATTCTGAACTGGCTCCTGTACAATCACAGAACCTTTTGTAAGTGCATCGTCGCCATGTTCCAACGTCGTCGATTCGAGTAATGCTTTTTTACCAATCAGTGTCGATGCCTGAAGCGCCGAATTAGAAGTCATTGATGCAGCCAACGAGTCAAAGTTTTCATTTAACTTTGAGATCCCCTCAGCCATGGTAAAACTTGTCATCTGCGCGATCATTTGATCATTGTCTGCAGGTTTACTCGGATCTTGGAAAGAGAGCTGTTGAGTCAGCAGCGAGAAGAAATCTTCTTGCGATAGCTCATCTCTGGGCTTTTTCTCCTCAGCCTGCTTTTGCCTATCCCAGTAGAGTGAATCTACACCCGTTGAAGAAGTGGCATTTACATTATTACTCATCAGCTGTTACTCCCAATTTAGCGCTGGCCTAGTTGCAATGTTTTACTAAGCATTTGCTTTGCAGCGTCTGCAACTTGAACATTGGTTTGGTAAGAGCGAGAAGCAGAAATCATGTTTGCCATCTCCTCTACCACATTCACATTCGGTTTATAAATGTAGCCATTTGCGTCAGCACTTGGATGGTTTGGGTTGTATTCAACTTGAAGCGGCTTATCGCTCTCAACCACACCCAATACTTTTACTCCAACTGACGATCCCGCGACATTGCTCTGGGAAGCTGAAGCTTTGGAAAGTTCAGCGGCAAATACAGGGTGCCTAGCGCGATAAACATCATCTTGACTAGAACTCACTGAGTTTGCGTTTGAGATATTACTTGCGGTGGTATTTAGTCGCACATTCTGTGCACTCATTCCTGAACCCGCAATATCGAAAACGTTATATAAACTCATAATTATGCCCCTTGCCCGCCGAGTGCCTTCTTAAGACCACTGAACTTACCACCAAGAAATTGCAAACTGGCTTGGTACTCTAATGCATTCTGTACATACAAATTTCGTTCCACTTGTATGTCGACCGAGTTACCATCACCTGTATCTGCTTG
This sequence comes from Pseudoalteromonas sp. Isolate6, assembly GCF_022398435.1. Taxonomy (NCBI): domain Bacteria; kingdom Pseudomonadati; phylum Pseudomonadota; class Gammaproteobacteria; order Alteromonadales; family Pseudoalteromonadaceae; genus Pseudoalteromonas; species Pseudoalteromonas sp. Isolate6. The sequence goes on from NZ_JAKEVK010000053.1 coordinate 10,647, forward strand.
ATTTGGCGAACGATATAGTTCAGACGAGTTACTCATTTTGGTACCACCACTTAGGTGTTTTGCATCTGTTCTAACCATATCATTGCCGCTTCTTTGCATTGTTTTTGCCGCTTTTAAAGCGCTGGCAAAATCAATATCTTTAGCTTTGTATCCTGGAGTGTCTGCGTTTGCGATATTGCTTGCTAGAATTTCAGCGCGTTGTGAGCGAAGCAGCATAGTATGCTGGTGAATTCCCAACGCTTTATCGAAACTAATTGCCATTATCTGACTCCAAAAAATTGACTCAGATATGATAAAGCAATCTTTAGGCCAGTTTTCAAATCAAATTTATTCGTTAAAATTCAATATGTTATATTATATTTTTGGAATAACTAAACTTGAAATAATACAGAGGAGTGAAAGAAATAAGAGGGAACGTCTGAATAGTTAGCGGTTTAGCTCAAAAATTCAAAGCTAATAAAAATAGTCATTGAAACTGCGACTGCATACAAATGTTCAATACCTAACTATAGCGAACGTCCTTGCCGCTATATGTAAGTATTAAGTCTTTTTCTGATAGATAATCCCAGGATTACAACGGATCATATTAAAGTCGTCACTCAACCCCGCCATCGACTCCGATGCTCCTAAAAATAAATAGCCATTCGGGTTTAACGACTGAGCAAATTGCGAAATGATTTTAGCTTTCACTTCTGGTGAAAAATAAATCAAGACATTTCGGCAGAAAATAACATCAAATTTGCCCATCAACGCATAAGAATCCAACAGGTTTAAATGTCTAAAACTGACCATTTTACGAATAGGTTCGACTACTTTAGCCATTCCATTACCACTATCCATAAAAAATTTCTTTCTACGTTCAGGCGATAACCCTCGCGCCAAGGCCAGCGCGTCGTATTCAGCATTCTTACACATATCAAGCATCGTGTTAGAAATATCCGTACCGATAATTTGAACACCCATTTTTAGTGCACCAGGGCTTTTACTTACATATTCACTCGCAGACATCGCGATTGAATATGGCTCTTGGCCCGATGAGCTTGCCGCCGACCAGATCTTAACAGGACGTCTTAAGTCTTTAAACTCAGGTAAGATTTTCGATTTAATTAATTCGAATGGGTAGGTGTCCCTAAACCAAAGCGTTTCATTCGTTGTCATCGCATCCACCACAGCGGCACGCAATTGCCGCTCATGGGGACTGAGTGTTTTAGCTACTAAAGATGATAGTGTTTCCACACCAAAGCGAGCCATTAGAGGAGCAAGTCGGCTTTTAACCAAGTACAATTTATTGTCACCCAGTACAATACCGCACTGCTGCTCTAAAAAGGTTCGAAATTGGTCGTACTCTTTTTGCTCTAAATGCTTATTTTCCAAGTGCTACCACCAGCTTTAATCACAATGAACCCATTTCTTAACCGCTGAGGCTAGCTCATCTGGGTTAAACTTAGCAATAAAATCATCAGCGCCAACTTTCTCAATCATGGCCTGATTAAATACACCACTCAGTGAAGTATGAAGTATCACATGCAATGGCGCTAATTTTGGATCAGCTTTTATTTCAGCTGTTAGCGTGTAACCATCCATTTCTGGCATTTCAACATCAGAAATCAATAGTCCTACTCGCTCAGTGACATTATTTTGACAATCCATTTCGGCTATTTCACGAAGCCTTATGAGTGCTTCTTTGCCGTTCTTTGCCAACTCAGTCTGGACGCCTAATGGCTCCAAAGCGCGTTTGACCTGATTACGAGCAACCGCGGAGTCATCTGCAATAAAGACAATACGCTCACCCAAATCTTTTTGCATTTCACCATCCGAAACAATGTCAGCACTGACTTCTGTATTGATCGGGCAAATTTCATTGAGAATCTTTTCTACATCTAATATTTCAACTAGCTCGTTTTCAATCTCAGTGACCGCTGTCAAATAGGAATATCGACCTGCTCCCGATGGTGGGGGCATTATTTTTTCCCAATTCATATTCACTATGCGTTCTACCGCACTGACTAAAAACCCTTGAACGGAGCGATTGTATTCTGCAATTACAATAAAACAATTGCGAATATCTTGAATAGGAGGCCCGCCAACAGCAAGTGACATGTCAATTACCGATATAGTTTGACCTCGAATATGAGCAACCCCTCGGATCAGAGGATTTGACTTGGGCATGCTTGTCAATGCAGGACATTGAAGCACTTCCCGGACTTTGAAAACGTTAATGCCGAAGCGCTGTCGACCTTGAAGTCGAAAAAGTAATAGCTCGAGACGGTTTTGTCCAACTAATTGTGTACGCTGGTTAACCGAGTCTAAAATACCTGCCATTTCAATCTCCTACTGTATAAACCGCTAATCGGAACGATCTTTGCTTCGACTCTGATATGGTTTACCACCCTTGATTAGGTGCAGTTATTAAAGCAGAATCTTTATACCTTGTTTCACCCAATAAGCATAGTCGAAACATCATGAGTTTGTTAAAAAAAACCCATTACATTCAGTTTTTTTGTTTGTTCGCTTATTTTATAGGCGTTGACTATGGTTATTGTCAGCAATATGACAACAAAACTTTAGAGCAAAACGCAATAAAATTTGTCGAACCGAATGTAGAGCAAGATCCCGATAGTCAGTTATCGATTACTGCGATACCACTAGATTCAAGAATTCCAGCAAGAGACTGTCAATCGCCATTGCAATATAGTACAGCGATGACCCCGCCTTTTGATACTCAAGTGACTGTTCAAGTAAGATGCAGCGATACGCTCAGCTGGACTCAATACGTTCACGTGCGTATCGATCATCTATTCCCCATTTTAGTTAGCGCGACCATGTTAGAGAAAGGCCGTGTTATTCAGAATGAAGATGTAAAAATAGAATATCAGCCAAAACGTTTTCGCAGAGTCTCTTATATAGAAGATAAGTCGATACTAATAGGCAGTCGAAGCAAGCGAAATATTAGAGAGGGCCAAGCCTTTACTCAAGCTCACATTTGCATGGTCTGTAAAGGTGATACCGTGACGATTGTTGCTAAATCAGGCGGGCTTGTGATCAAAACTCAAGGAGAAGCACAGCAAGATGGCAACCGCGGTGAACTTATTAATGTTAAAAACTCTCGCTCTGGCAAAACCTTACGTGCTAGAGTAATAGAAGTGGAAACAGTAGAGGTGAATTTATAAAAAATTTGCTAAAGTAATACTACTGAACGCCGATAATATGGCTGAGAGTATAATTTTATTGGGTCTACAAACATGGTTAATCAAGTTAACGGTCAAAATCAGTCTACATCCGTTGCTAACAATGTTAAGCAACAGAAGGCTGAATTGCAAAGAAATGATGCCAACAACGCATCAGTTAAATCACCAGCTTCGCCTAAAGCAGCAGCGGATTCAGTTAGCCTGACCCCGCAGGCACAACAGCTGAAAACTGTCAATGAGAAAGCACAACAATCATCAGGCTTTGACGATAAGAAAGTCGAAGAGCTGAAAAAAGCGATTGCAGAAGGTAAGTATCAAGTTGACGCGGAAAAACTAGCTAAAAACATAGCGGCATTTGAGTTCGAAATATATGGATGACTTGGTTCGGCTTTGCCACCACAAACTTTCAGAACAAATCTCGACGCTAGAAGCGATGACCCAGCTTCTGGCGCGTGAGCTTGATGAGCTGGCCTCTCGGAGAGGCGACAATTTAAAAGAAATTGCTCGTGAAAAGTTAACTCTCATTTCAAAACTACAAAAGCTCGATAATGAATTATCAAAAACCGAGTCCCACGTTTTTGAGCACGATGATGTAATCCCACTCATCGCTAAAGTACGTACTCTACTTCACGAATGCCAAACTAAAAATGAAATCAATGCTAAAACGGCCCACCAAGCCAATGTAAGCACTCGTGAATTGAAAGGAATTTTAATTGGGGCGCCAACTTCGATTACCTATGGTCAAGATGGCAGCGTGAAAAGTAGCGACAGTGAATTAGTACGTAATTTAAAAGCTTAATGACTCGCTTGAGGAAGCTCTGCCTTTGGTGCTAGCGAATACCTCACGAGCGTTAAAAACAACACGATAACACTTCTCTATACTCCTTATGATAATAATCATCACAGCTGCTTTAGAATTCTAAGAAAAGCATATTCTAGATTAGCTTATTTATGGCCTGTTTATCTTTCAGGTTTGTGTTTACAGCAGCTTGATTGGTATTTATACAAGGCTGAGCCTAGCCGGCAAATCGATCGTCGCGACCAAAATCTTCTTAGAAAAACAAAAATCAAGCAGCAAAGGTCAACAGGCTCTAGACTGCTTACTTAAAACTGTAAGATATTTTTTTGATTTTCTGAGGCTTGACTTGAGTAACATACAAATCATAAACACGTTTCATATCAAGCTCTAACTCAGTCGCGTAAGTATCACCGACCGCGTAACTTTTCAGCACCTTAGCCCCACGAACAAGTCCATTTACTTGGCTCTTAAGGCCGTCGTTTTGGGCAATAGCACCCTTTACCGTGATAGTGGATGTCAAATTCTGGCCATAGAGTTGCTCAGCCAGCTCACGATAGGCTTCTAATTTTGAGACTTTAATGGCCATCAGCTGCTTCTCACCCGCAGTTTTACCCGGCTGAGCACTTAAAGGCGCATACCCCACAGCACGTAAAACAGGAAAAGTTTCCGGTTGCACCGTTTCATATTCAATGTGCTTGTCAACGAGGCTTGAACAGCCGCTGAGCCATGTCAGCGAGCAAATCATAACAATTGTATTGATAGAATTAGTGATACGCATTTCCCGCACTCCGCTACAATCTATACCAATCAAATTTAACACCTCCCCTGCATCTTAATCTCGCAGGGTTATTGCGGCTTTATTGAGTATTGGCAATAAGTAAAATTAACCTTCATAATGTATGATTATGCACGAACCTTGCCAAAATTTGGCACAGGTATTGCTGAGTTAGAGGGTAGTTTTTGATCTGGGCATTTAAACATGAAAAAGCAATTTGCGAGCAGTCTATCATTGTTGTGTATCACCTTAACTAATCCTGCTTATGCTGAATGGTTTGAAGTTACTGGCATGGCTGACGTTAAAAATGGCGATCATCAAAAAGCAAAAAGAAAGGCGGTAAACGATGCCATTACACAAGCTTTGCTGTTTTCTGGGGCTTCGGTAAGCAGTGTACAAACCGTCACCGATGGTGTGCTCACCCAAGATCAACTTAAGATCCGCTCAAATGCTGAGATTCAAAGCGCCAACGTAATTGCTGAAGCAAAAGTCGGTGACTCATGGCAAGTGACATTACATATTGATATTACCCCACAAAGTGCTCAGTGCCCGACCAGTGCATACAATAAACAGGTTGCAGTCACACAAAGCCAGTTAAAAAATAAACACCAAGCAACTTTAGGTCAAATTTTTGACATAAATAAAGTGGTCAGCGAGCGTCTATATCAGACAATGACCGAACAAAAGTTGAGCTTAGAGCCCGTTCCCTATTTTGCACAGACCATAGATGTTAGCCGCTTTTTCAGCCAGCGTTTTGATTATAATGAACAACTAATCGAAACCATTACAGCAAATACCAACAGCCAGTTTGTACTGCTGAGTCAAATTACTGATATTGCTAGTGTCGATAAACTTAATAGTGACCTCGCATTTTGGCAAAGTGATAAATACTTAAGAAGCTTCAAGGTAGACTTTGCGCTGTTTGATGCGCTTTCTCATGAAAGGGTATGGCAAAAGCAATATGCGACTCAAGGCGTGTGGCCGTTTAAGAAAACTAAATTAATCGATGTGTACAGTGAGCGCTTTTGGCAGACAGATTATGCTGATGAGATCCAAACCACGCTGACACAAATCGCAACTGATTTAAACGCAGCGGTCGCCTGCTTACCAACCAATGGCAAAATCCTACATATTGATGATGAACAAGTCGTTATTAATTTGGGCCGTATGCATGGCTTAGAGAATGGCCAGATCCTTAACGTAGCGCATAGCAATCCGCTGACTAATGTCGATGGTAAAGTGTTTATGCATCAAATTAAAACCATTAATAAGTTGCAAGTGATCCAAGTGAATGCGCAAAACGCCATTGCAGTAAACATCAGCAATCGCCCACTTCATAATGTCCAAATTAATGACTTAGTTGAAATTCAAATGGAAAATGAGAATGAGTTTGAGCTGTAGCGTTAAGACTACCACTTGCAAAAGACAGGTTTTTCGATAGCTTTACACACTCTACAACATGCTTTCGCCGCCCATTTACTCTGGTAATTCCACGCAGAAGTGAATACTAATGGCGTCCCCAGTAGGAATCGAACCTACATCTAAGCCTTAGGAGGGCCTTGTTTTATCCATTAAACTATGGGGACAATCTTTAAAATACCAGGTAACAATCACCTTTTATGACCTTCACTAGCGAGGTCTGCGTTACTTAATACCAATTAAAGTCGAGATTTGTTGACTACCGATCGTACTGCATCTCAATGACTTCGCTTTAGTATACTGATCTTAATGAACTTTTAAAGATTAATAGTCAAATTATTCGCAGGAATAAATGGAGTTAATAAGTAGGCGAATATACACAGTTACGACCTACTACCGCACTTTCCATTGCTTGCCCTACGGTTTGAATAAGAAATTGGATAGCGTTTTTTAATAAAACCTAAATTTTATTCTCGTCAAAAAACGCTGTCTGAAATGCTATCTTGAAGCGGTTGCCTGCTCATCAAGGATAAAGTATGGAATGGTCACCATAGTGCTTGCGATAACTAAGCTGGTGTTAAACTCTAACAATCTTGCATTCACCTCCACGCCTCGTGGACGGTAAACCATAGTACCTGTAAGTAAATGGCTCGGTGATTGCACATTTCTCAAGCGGCTTGCGTTACGAGAAAAAGTCAAATCGCCACTGGATGTCACTTCTATTTTTCCAAGCGCTTTAAAGTCTAGCGCTTGATAACCCAGCTTTTGCATTTGGTGCATTAAAGACTCAGCCAATTGGTTTCCTAACTGGTTAGTATCCCTTAATGATTCATTAAAGTTAACAAAACTGGCTACCGCTATCGACTCCGGCTTTTGCCCTAAAACAGTATCTGACAGTTCCAAAGCTATTTGATTAGCATAGTTGGCAATTTCTTTGCGATGACGGTAGCTAATAAAGCCAATATCTTGCATTGCCGTGGCTTGAGAAGCTTCATTACGCTCTTGCTCTTTCATCATAGCGTACAATATTTCCATATCGGATTGCTGCGCTTCTGTAGATTCTGGAGCCACCTGTTTTGTCATTTCGCAGCCCCCAAGTAAAGCAAGTGTTGTCGCAAATAGTACTACATTTTTCATTATAGCCTCCGAGTTAGTTTGCACGCTCTATACGAATGCCATCGTATGCCGCGCCATCTTGCAAGGCATTGACCACATTTTGCGGCAAAAAGCCTTGAGCGGAGCCCACGACACTTTTGCTTCTGAGCCCTACCACTCTGGCATTAACCATCACTCCGCCCTGATGATTAACCAATGTACCGCCTAGCACATACAAAAAAGGATGGTCGTCAGATAACTCTAAGAAATCACGGCTAAAAATAAAGTCGCCTTCGGGTGTGACCCTGATATAGTCCGTTGTTTTAAAATCTACAACGGGGATCCCAAATGCATGAAGTTCATGAATAAAGCTTTCAGCCAATTGGTTACCCAGTAAGGAGCCTTTATCAAATTCTTTATCTAAAAATACAAAGCTTGTCACCGCAACTGGTGTTTTCTCATTCACGTGTTTCAAGTTTGCTACCATGTCTTGCATAATACCCTGCACATAATGGGTCACATTTTTACCCGCCATCTGCTGAGAAACTGAGAATTGCTTCATCCCATTTGGATTGCTTTGATACATCGAAGATTTCTCAAAGCCATTACGAACAGGTTCAGTCTGTGCGCCATCAACTGCAAAAAAATTACTTTGGGCGCAGCCAACCATCAATGAAAGAGGCAAAACCAAACTTAATACTTTTTTCATTACTCTCATCTCCACTAATATTGGCTTCGTATAATTTGGCCGTTGCGATTCGTAACTCGCTCAGTACCCCACATCGCAATTTTAGGTATACTGATTGATGCGGCTGAAACAGAACGATTATGAAGCGTATCCACAAGCCTTGCATTGACCAAGTAGATATCTCGGCTTTCCACGATTGTGCCGACTACGACAAGGTCAATTTTCTGGCGCTGATTCAGCATATCCAATTCTCGACTTAACATACTATCGGCAGAACTTTGTAAAGATAAAGCGTTTCTGAGGCGGTATTCCACAACATCAGCTCCCATTTGGCTTAGGTGAGTCATAAGGGATTCTTGCAGGGCCAAGCCCAAACCAAAACCTTGGCCATCCAAGGTATTATCTAGCTGATTAGCCCTAAAAAAACTCGTCACGGCAACCGTTGAATTGGGCTTGAACGGCCGAACATATTGGCCTAGCTCCACGGCTAACTGAGCACCAAATGTGTCCAAATCAGGTAAGGCTTCTTGTTGCTGGGTCGCTTCCCTCTTGCCAAATTGATGGCCGTTTGTACATCCGACCATAAACATAACCATTATGAGTACTAGATATTTCATTTCACCAAACCCACGATAAACTTATTTGGTGAGAAGCAAAATACGCACCAAGTTTTAGAGTCGGTGATTCGTATAGTGACTAACCAAGCAGCTGAAGCCCGCTTGTTTTAGCTGCTGGCAACCTCTGTATGCAGAGGCCTTGTCCATGAATGCACCTAGTTTGAGTCGGTAGTACTTCGTACTTTGAATATCGACTTGTTCAATATTCACTTCGCTTGTTGCAAAGTCTTGCGGTAGCTTATCTTTAAGCTGCTCATAAGTTTTCCTAAGCTTGGCATACTCTGTTGTAGAGGCCAATTGGATTGCAAATTCAGCTATTTCCTCAGGCTTGGCTTGTTTCTTCACAAGCTTTGTCTCTTGCTCAATTACGTGCTCAGGCTGCTTTGTAAAGAGTTCAGCATCTTTTTGCTTTGTGAGTGTGCTTGATAACTGCATAGCAATAACATCTAAATCCTCCTGCACCTCTTCAAACTTGGCGACCTGTTGCTTTAGCACTCTAAGCTGCTCGACTTCCCGTTGCAAGGTACTAACCTGTTGCTCAAGTAAAGATAATTGCTTCTTCATTTGCAGTGTGTCAGGTTGGCTCTCGTCCCTAGTTGATTGACAACCACTCAACGCTACGAAGCTGAGCATAATAAAATACCGCTTAATTAATTGCATTGTTTTCTCTTTCATAAATAGTTAAGGATTCCACGGTGCAAGAAACTTTAAAGGGAATTAGATTTTGGCAAATATTTGCCGCATTTTGTGAAGCACTATCTCTTAAGACAAGCAAATAAGTCGCGCTCCCTTCTTTTTGCGCATACCCAAAGCCACCGCGGAACATTGCTCGGTAGCGCTTTGCTAAAATCGCCGCATAAACTTTTAATATTGTTAGTGTCTTAAAACGTCCAACTACGGCAAACTCTTGCGTAGTTAATCGCTGTTGTTGTAATTCGAGGTTAACATCAAGTAGCAAGTCCCCTTCTGCACTTAACTCCACTTCTACCTGTTGAGTACTGGCTACCGCGAGCCTTTTCGCATCACTTATCGCTGTACGATAAGTCCCTGGCTTCAAACCAGTAAATACATAGTAACCGTCATATGCCGTCTGAGTGCGCGCGACCTCGTTGCCCACTTCATCAAGTAAACTCACGGTGGTGAATCCAGCAGGTCGGCGTTCGGTACCCTCATTAATTTCGATAACCCCTTCAACTTCCGACGAGTTTACAAATGGTATTTCAACGAATTCAATATGACCGGGTCTTGGAGTGAATGAAAAGCCATCATTAGCGGGAATTAAAAAGGGTTCGGGGATCGTGTCTGTATCGACAACAATATCTGTTCGTTTGTAATTAACCATTGAAGGTAATAGCGCAATACCGTCGTCGTCAGTTTTACCTTGTGCAAAATTTTGTAATGCTTTTATAGTTACCCCTTCAAGCGGTAACTCGCCGTCATCAAGATAGCCATTGTTGTTTTGGTCGATAAAAGCACGAACCATCAAAGAGCCAAACTGCGACAAGCGTTTACTAGTTAAAAAAACCTGCTCTACCGTTTCGCCCGCACCTATACTCACTTGCCCAGATAGACCTACTTGCCAGTTATCCTCGTTGTCATACTGTAAGTCCGTTAACAACCTAAACTTATCATGGTTCCAGCTCAATCCAAGTTCAGTTTTATAGTAATCTTCGGTAAAGTCTTTGTAAAAGGTAACGCCAAGATCAAGCTCAGAACTTAGCTCTTTACTTAATTCGAGCTCTACGGCTGTCATTTCATTGAAAGGTTTTATGTCATACCAAGTAGTAAAACGACTATACACGCCAAGGACTCTGCGTTGCCAGCGCAAATAGCCGCTCACGTTGCTAGCTTGATTTGCCATCTCTTGCCATACAAATTGGTTACTGAAAGAGCCCCAATAATTACCTGTACTAAACAGTAGCGACGCTTGCTCTGTGATGTCTTTATTAGCTCTATCAAGATGCAAGTATTCAGCACGATAATAAATCTTAGCAGCGTCAAAAAGAGACCACTCTCCTGCCGCTGTTAATTTTATCTCCGTCGAATTTTCATCCAGCTCTAGCTCTTCCTTTAGTTCAACTTTAGCACCTACCTGTTGCCCAAGTAGACGAGTTCGAGTATTTGCAGAGAGACGGTGGTTCTCTTCGCTCCTACTGTAGTCTACATCCAGTAATAGTCGTTTGTTAATATTGGTGTTGAATCCCGTTGAAAAGTATTGTTCTGACGCACTATTTTTCATACCTTGACGATGTTGCAAACCTGCATACACCGCAAAATTTTCAGTGAGACCGTAGTCAAAGCGACCATTTACTTGCCAGCTTGAAGTGCCCGATAATGCCGTTTTGTCTCCAAGCATACTTTTGCCCGTTTCAGTTATTGATACGGCATAAAACCCTTCGCCTTCATTCACTGCGCTTTGTTCAACATAGTATGTTTGCACTTCTTTTGATACTTGACCTTGACCTCCATACATCACTAGTTCAAAAGTGTTTTCACCAAATAATAAGTCAACATTTTCAAACTCATAGCGCCCTGATTGGACATTATTTTCTTGCCCTATCAGTAACCCATTTCGATAAAGTTCTACGTCCCATCCCACCTGAACTGGGCCAGAAATAACAATGCGCTGACGGTTAGTACGCTTATCCAACGGCGCGTTACCGAAGCTAACTCCTCGCCCTTCATTATTTAATGCATCGACTCCAACTTGAACACTCTGAACATCACCGAGCGATACCTTGGTAAAGTTGCCAAACGGCAGAGCATCGGCTTTTTTTGAGGCTCGATTGAGTGACAATCGCGAGCGATTAATGACATCCCCTTCTCTACCAGCAATAAAGTACTGAGCTTGCCAATAAGCAATGTCTTGTGAACCAAGTAAGGAATAAGATGTTCGATTATAGCCCTCGGTGATCTGTGTATTTATCTGCGCATCCAAGACTGGTTTACCAATGCTTTGATAAGGGCTTGATCGCCAAGGTAACGTTGCACTAGCATTGCGGTCAAAGCTAACTACTTCTCGCCCTAATCGCTGTTGCTGAGCTTCTATTGGCAGAATTTGCTTACTCTTCACGGTCAGAGATAAGTCTTGTATATTGGTAAATAGACTGACGTCGAATAAAGTCGCAACAATATAATCAGCTAGAAACACCTCGCCATTGATGATCTGAACTTCTCTATCACTCAATTGCGTCCGCTGTCCTTTACTCTCAACTAAAAGCGACTGAGTTTTGAGGCTAAAGGTGTTGTCAGAAGTAAAGAACCAACCGCTAAAATTTCCCGAGCCGTCTTCTGATGCCACAAATCCCAAGGCTGAAAATAGGCTCAAGAGTTCTACGTTGACACCTTGATCCGAAGTAATCGCAATGACTTCACCTAAGTATAAGTTCCCCTTATAAGCAGATAAGAATAGTTCTGTACCCACATCAATTCGAGAAACTACTCGTTCACTTTGTTGTATGGTGAGTTTTGCCTTAACTCTTTCAATCCGCTCTAATAGCTGTTGCAAAGTATCAGCCTGAGATGCAGCAGCAGACTGATAACATAGCATGCCTATTAGTAACACACACCAAATAGCCGATGCTCTCATCAGGGTCATTTATTCCAAGCTATAAAGATACAAAGTCATCTACGAAAGTACGGTCTGAGTATTCCTCATCACCCACATACTTTATTAGGATTTTACCTGGTGGCCCGAGCTTTATTGCGGGATCTATTGCAAACTCCACTTTTCTTTGGTTAAGTTCCGGATATACCGCAAATTTATTCAACACACCTATCCGCACTGGGTTAACATCATTTTTTCCCTGCCAATAAGCAGATAGTTCGCCAAAGCTACTATATTTTCCTGTTCGACTAAGCAGTACCGTAATTTCCTGACGACCACTTTTTGCACTGCTTAAAATGACATCTTCAAGCCGTATTTGCGGATGCGTCTTACCAATTCGCAGCACAACCGGAATGCTATAGCTCATCAGCACGTCTATATTGATACCTTCTTGCAGTTTGCCCTTATCACTCGGCAGCTCCCTAAAGAGCAAATGTGAACGATACTCCCCTTGCTCCATATTTGCTTTTCTACGCACAGCCAGCTTTATTACCTGACGCTCACCGGGTCCCAACGTTACTTGCCTAGGTGAAATCCGCACAAAATGGCTAGCTGCCATTGGATTCATCTTTTGCTCGGCAAAGTTGGCATAACCACCTTCTTTAAGCGCTAGCTTCTCTTGAAATTCAAGTCGGTAGGACTTGGTCACATCACCATTATTGATGATAGTAACTCTCTCAATTCTTTGACGTTCTTCAAAAGCAATCCGTGTTGGCGTTATCATTAAGTTGGCGCTCACTTTCCAGCAACAAAACAAAAGCAGCGTTAATACTAGTTTCTTCATAATTTAGTAAGACAAAGTTATTTCAACGTTTAAGGTTTGTACCCCATCCGATAGGGAGTTACCATTCCCAGCAAATCGCAATTGACCACCGACTTTAAATTCAGCAGATCCAACACTATTCGTGTAAACCGCGTTCTCGTGATAAAGCTCCGTCAACTGAAAAGCATCAGATGCGCCAAGGTTCCAATAGCCGAACCAGTCATTATAAACGTTTGATTGGACACTAATTTGGCGATTGTGGGGAAAATCGCTCAATAGGATTTCCGCAGCGTGACCAAACTTTACAAATAAAATATTACTTGAGGTTTGTGGCCTAACATTAGGCTCTATCGTCACTGTACCTGCGCTATTTTGATCAATAATCGCAATAGTGCCAAAGCTCAATTTCTTAACGACCGATATATCTTGAGCTTTGGCCACGTGACTGGCTAGAAGTACTGCCAGTGCAATGTAAAGCCACATTTTTTAGTAAGCGATTTCGATATCAACTTTACTGGTGTAAACACCACCACCATAGGTCTCTGTTCCAGAAAGTGCTTTCGTACTTAATGTTGCGCCAACTGAAAGCGTTGCAGCACCATTTGCGTCAACTCTAAACTTGTTGTTTGACACTTCGCTATTTGGTTGCCCGCCGCTTACCACAAAAAATTCAAAATCCTTTAAATCAAAAGAGGCATTACCTACACTATCAATCGTAGCTGAAGCCGGTACCGTAATCGTTAACTCAGTATTTGGTGCTGCATCGGTGATATTGATAGAGCCAGCTCCACCTGCACTAATAAGGTTTATTACTGCGCCACCAGGACTCTTGATTTCAGGATCAGGCAGTGAAGGATCCGCCTCAATCTTCATCGTAGCGACATCAGCTGCATCGCCCTGCACTCGAATAATACCGAAATCAAGCGGATCACCGGCTTCTGCTGAAAATAAGTTTTTAACTTCTACTTTAACTTCAAGGCGAGCAGTATCTTTAGCAATTGCTGAAGAAGTAAGTAAAGCCGCGGAAATAGAACTTGCRATAAGCGCAGATTTAATCAGTGTTTTCATYTTTAAATTCCTTTAGAGGTAGTTTTGTCGCCACCGAAATACCGTTTTTGGTGGCTAATTCTTTATCGTTCCTAAATGGGAAAACTTTAGTGAAAATTAAAACAATAATCT
>NZ_JAKEVK010000054.1:0-24717 GCF_022398435.1 Pseudoalteromonas sp. Isolate6
AATAGAAATAGAGGCGGGAAACCCGCCAATACTATCTAATTAACAGCCAACCAAGGGCCAGAGCCGTCGAAAGTAGGTGTATTTCCTTTGGTCCACCACTTGGCTTCATAGATCACCCCATTGTAGCTCGCTCTATCACCTTTTAGATAAACCTTGCTGGCATCCCAAGCAGGTACGCCACCTACAGGTGGCTCAGTAGGATTGGTTGGTAGCTCATCAACAACTCGTACTTCAGGCCAGCTTGCGTGTGATTGATAAAAATTTGTCACACATTTTTCGTAATCTCCAGGCACAAGCGCTGAATAAGCCGTTTGATACCCTACGAGTTTACACTCAAATGAATATCCTCCGGGGCGATCTGCATAATAAGCCCAATCACCTTCCCAGTTGGTGTAGAGGACATCAGTTGCGCCGTCAAGATTTAAGCTTCCGTATGGTGTTTGCTGCCAACAGGTATTTTCTTCATCAGCTTCAATGGTGATGTTGTAATAATGAGAAAGTCCTTCCCAATAACGAATGCGATTAACTGGCTGACCTTTGTCTTTATTTTGCGCGCCGCACTCAATCCCACCATTAATAATATTAATAGTGGTGCCAAAGCCATAACCAATCCCCGCCTCACTTTCCCGCAGAGATGGTGTCCAAGTTCTATCAATGACATGTAACATTGCAGGTTTTGGCGCTTGTGGCGTTAAAAAGAACCAAATTGCAGACGCTAAGTTTAGCCAAGAGTCGGCTACTAAACCCGGATTATTTAATAGCACCGTGGCATCACCATTAAACATGACTTCACTAAATGCACCATAGTTAAAGTGATATGAAAGCTGTTTAGCGCCTCGGCCAAAATACCCTTGTCCCGTCCCACATGGCCAGCGGCGGTTTTGCCAGTCATTTTGTCCACACCCCGTGGTATAACCAACTTGTCCTTCTGACCACCCCATTTCACGCACATGCACCAAAGCTTGTTGCCATTCTTCTAACCCGAGAGGGTTATCAGAAGTATTGTCTTTAGCAATATGCCCCCCTGTTTCTTGGGCAAAATGCGCAAATGCAGTCACAATTGAGCGTTTACAGATTGCATCGGCATCTCGCCCATCGGTATAGTCGCCACAAAATGCGGGAAACTTACCAATGGCACGTAAAAAGCGCGTGTAGGTGTATTCAGGCGCCGCCATTTGGGTAAGAAATTGCCACTGGGTTTGACCAAATACCCGCTCAGCTCTTTTTACATTATCAGGATTACTTACAAGGCCCGGTACTATCGCCTCTACAACCGTATTTTCTCTTGTTTCCAGTGCTTTAGACCAAATAGCATACATAGGGTTGTTGGTTTTCGCGCTTTCTGCATTATTTAACGCCACCCGAGAGACAATATAACCATTGGGGTTTTGTGGATCGGGTTGCGGACTCATTGCTATCACCTGACTTGCAGTTATAGCAAGCGAAACTGCGGTCGCTAATTTTAGAATTTTCATATTTTTCCTTTACATGTTGTTGTTAACGGTGAAGATCACCGGTTCAACAATTATTAACAAAATGACATCGCTGTCAAATTTTGTTCACTTTTTATTCTTACCACTACTCAAAAAGCGCCAGTTAAAATTGCCGAATCTTCGCGTTTTTGGTACATGATTAAAGTGGTATGCTAGGACCTCACAACAAATAACAATAATGGAGCAGCCTATGAAAATCATTCCTTTACAGTCGCAACATTTCGACAGTGTCATCGCACTTGGCAATCTCGTTCATGGTGATAATTATCTTGATGACGTAAGTATTGAACAAATGCACCAAAAAGGCTGTAAAGAGGGCATTAATGCTTCCTTTGTTGCGCTAAACAATGAAGGTGAGTTGCTCGGTTTTAGAACATCATACAGTGCAGGGCAATGGCCTATAGATAAGTGGTGCTCGCCAACATTGTGGCCTGTAGACAAAGCTGATATGGCTTACTTTAAATGCATTGCTATCGCACCTTCAGCTCAGGGACAAGGCATTGGCCCACAATTATTAAAATACTCGATAGAAGCACTGAAGCAACAAGGTGCAAAAGCTGGCGTTTCACACCTTTGGAAACAAAGCCCAGGTAACGGAGCCGTAAAATACTTTACTAAGGCCGGTGGCAAACTGATCAAAATCCATGATGATAAGTGGTTAGACGACTGTATCTATCACGGCTATGTTTGTACTATTTGTGGTACTGAATGCCACTGCCAAGCAGCAGAAATGGTATTGGAGTTTTAAAATGTCAGGATTTGATCCTCTCACTCAGCCACATTGCCAAGGCCAAGCTTTTGCTAACAGTTACTGGGCTGCAACTTGCCCTTTAGGTGCGCCCACCCCTTCACTAGATAAACCGTTACAAGTAGATATTGTGGTGATCGGTGGTGGCTTTACGGGCTTACTTACCGCCTACCACTTGGCAACCACTCACCATCAAAGCGTTGCCCTATTTGAAGCAAATCAAGTTGGCTTTGGCGCGAGCGCGAGAAATGCAGGGTTTGTGCTACCCAGTACGGGCCGACTTGGCTATGCGCAACTGGCCAAAAAGTATGGTTTAGCTGTCAGTAAAGCCATATATCAAGAATACAACAATGCCGTTGCCTTAGTCCGTGGGCATATCGACACCAAGCATATTGACTGCAATGTGCAGGCATCGGGTTATTTGAAAGTTGCACACAATCAGCAAGCATTTTCGCTACTAAAAGCGCAGTCTGAATTTCTCACTGCGACTATGGGTAGCAAGAACCATCAGTTACTGTCTCAGCAACAACTGACCGAAACCTATATGCACAACCAACAAGGGTTTGGTGCATTGCGATTTGACAACGCGTTTGGTATTCACCCTTTGAAGCTGTTGCTAAGTTATAAGGCATTAGCTCAACAAGCTGGTGTGCAACTTTACGAAAATAGCCTGGTCACCCACCACCAGAACCCAAATGGCAACCACCAGCTAGAAGTGAACGGCCACAAAGTTTCAGCAAATAAGGTCGTGATCGCAGCGAATGCCTACGCTCAACGACAATTTTCGCCGTTAACTCAAGGGCGTTACTTGCCTATTTTAAGTAGCATTATCGTGACTGAACCTCTTAGTGATGAGCAACTTGCTGCCAAGGGCTTAATGACAGAACAAGTTGTCATGGATACCAGACGGCTTAAATACTACTATCGTCGCCTTCCCGACAACCGTATTTTGTTTGGTGGGCGAGGCGCGGTGTTTGGACATGATCAGGACAATGCAAAATATCAACATAACTTGCGCTCAGCACTTAACGACTGCTTTCCTAACCTCAATGCTAGAGTAGATTATTTTTGGAGTGGTTATATTGCCGCCGCGCTTGATGATCTTCCCCATATCTACAGTGAAAATAACACCGGATATGTACTTGGGTATTGCGGCTCAGGTGTGGCGTTTAGTGCACAGGCAAGTATTCGTCTCGCTGAGCAGTTAATGGGTCGTAAAGTACCTAATTTACCTATCTATACGAAACCACTACCCAAGTTTCCAATGCCACGATTACGGAGAGTAGGTCAACTCGCGTATTACCAATATGCACAAATAATGGACAGGGTTACGTAATGCTCAACGTTACTATTCGTCCGGCAGTTCCCTCTGATGCAGTGACACTTGCAGCGATATCTATTCAAGTTTGGCTTGATACCTATGCGCAAAAAGGGATCCGTCATGAGTATGCTCAATTCGCGCTAGAAACTTTTTCATCGGCTTACTTTTTGGAACGCATTGAAAAGCCCGAGTTTAATATTTTCGTTTCTGAGCAAAACGGTCATCTTTTAGGTTTCATTCTGACCAATCACAACTCAGATTATAATAACGAAGATTATGGTTATGAAATTGAAAAGCTATATGTGTTAAGACATTTTCAGGGGAAAGGAGTAGGTTCTCAGCTAATGAACTATGCTTCTATAAAACTCGGCCCTTGTTTTTGGCTCTATACTTGGGTAGAGAATCAAGCAAACCTATTTTATGAGAAGTATGGGTTAACTAACGTTGGAAAATTTACGTTTACGTTCTATGAGTGGGAAATTGAAAATAACGTTTTCCGTTCATCTGACACTTTAAAACACTTGTCGAATGTCGCGCAAAGGTAACATAAAAGATGTATAGATACAGCCGCCGGTTAGCGACTGTATCTCGCTCGCTTAAAAGCTATATCTTAAGTTCACACCAAAATTATCGTATTCGTCTACATTTCTATAGCTGATATTGGCTGAGATGCTGTCGGTAAATTGGTAACTAAGCTTGGCTAAGTATACAAAGTTAGTTTCGCTTTCATCGTCTTGAATGCGCTCAACACCGAGACCAACGCGCGCATTCAGATCTCCAAACGAATGCTCGTAGGCAGCTTCGATATGGTAATGATCACTCGTGTCACTATCTTTATCAGAGAAGCTTTCTTGATAACGGTAACCATCGTTAGATGTAATATTTGTGATGCCTGAATAATCTAGTTCTAATTTATATCTAGAATAACCACCATATACATCAACAAAACCTGCATCTGTTACATCAAATTGATGACCAACTAAAAGGGTAAGATAATTTAAATCAGTCTCAACTTTAACCCTTGCCTCTATATTTGCGTAATAATCGCTTTCGATTAAAGTATCATTAAAGTCATCACTTAATGCCGCATAAGTACCTTGAAGATAAAAGCCGTCAAAAGCCTTGTTGACCGTAACTGCGATACCCGTAGGCTTGAATTCATCAACGCCATCAAGCGTGATTTTTCCGTAGCCTAGTTCAACGAAGTCTGTTGAGTTTGCTAGACAGGCTGTTGATGCAAATAGTGCTGATACTAATGCCACTTGCTTTAAAGTTGAATTCACGATCCACTCCATCATTCTCGTATTTAATTCGTGGCGCATACTACTGAAATTACATATAAATACAACCAGAACCTAAAACAAATACAAAATGACTTTGTAACAAAACTTGTTACTATTAATCAAAGCGTTAACTTTATCGAGTTTAGCTCAGTGTCGTCATCCAAGTGGACGAAAATTAGCTAGGACATTTGGAAGTGGACGCCATGCTGTTCATAATCAGATTAACGCCATGACGGGGCATTGTCATACCCCAAATTTAGACTGACGGTATTATAGGCCTCAGCATTTCTATCGCTCACGTTTGTGCAAATATTATTGGTAAAACGATATCCCATCTCAGCCAGAATAAGCAGTGTTCAATATATGCATAGGATAGCCACCATAAATATCAACAAGACGATGGTCATTCAAATCAAACTGTGTGTCAGCAGAGACAAACAACCTTTAGTCATACTGGGCTTTAATTTTTAGAATTTCTGGTAATTTTTCACCCAGCAATTCAACTAATTTTGGGTCAAAGTGCTTACCACTTTCAGAATGGATAAAAGCCAATGCCTTTTCAATAGACCAAGCCTCTTTGTATGGGCGCTTTGAAGTGAGTGCATCAAATACGTCTGCAAGTGCGCAGATCCTTCCTTCAAGTGAGATTTCTTCCCCCTTTAATCCTTTTGGGTAGCCACTACCGTCAAACTTCTCATGGTGCTCCATTGCCATGAGATATGCAAGTTTGACGAGTTTGGACTCGGAGTCCGCTAGTATATTCGCACCCAATTCAGCGTGCTGTTTCATCACCTCATATTCTTCGGCATTTAAACGTCCGGGTTTCAGCAAAATGCTGTCAGCAATACCGACTTTGCCAATATCGTGCATCGGGGCGGCCAACATCAAATCTTCTGCATACGCTTCTGGTAGACCGCAAGCTTTAGCAAGCACATAACAGTAGCGGCTCATTCTAGCTATGTGCTGCCCTGTTTCATTGTCTTTATATTCAGCCGCCTGACCTAGGCGCTGCATCAATTCGACATACGCACTTTTAAGCTCAGTCGCACTTACCAAAGACAAGTGCGTTTTCACTCGTGCTCTGGTTATAGCGGGGCTGATTGGCTTTGTGATGTAGTCAACACCACCTAACTCAAAGCCCCTAGTTTCATCAAACTCTTCGCTCAAGGCGGTCACAAAAATCACTGGGATCCTTGCTGTGATAGGGTCTTCTTTTAATTTAGAGCAGACTTCAAAGCCAGTCATCTCTGGCATCATGACATCGAGTAAAATTAAATTGGGTAGTTCCTTATCTACTAGCTCCAAGGCCAATTTTCCTGACTTTGCAAACTTCATACGGTATTGATTGCCGAGCGTTTGTTTTAGAATTTGCAGGTTTGTCGCTTCATCATCAACGGCTAAAATCAGAGGCTTATGGTCATTTATCATTACACATCAGTACTCATTAATTGTGCAAGAATTTCCTCCGCACGTTCAAATTCAAAATCATCCAATGCATGTTTCAACGCCTCTACCTGGCTTCGGTGAGCAAGAGGAGCACTTTCTAACAATGCGTCTAGCACATCATCTTCAACTTGCGACTCATCTATCATCTCCTTTACTCGTGGTAAGTTTTGCTTAAACAAAAAAACATCACCCTCACTCAATGCGTTGGTTACGACTTCTTCATCACTTAGCCCAACAACATCGTCAAGTTTTTCAATAATGAGTGCCAATTTGGCCCTCAGCCGTTCGTCAATTCCCTTTTTACTCTCTATTTGCTCTAGCAGAGCAAACAGTGTCTCCAAAGCCAAGTTTCCAGCAATTCCTTTAATGGTATGAATATTCTGCAGTACATCACTCGTAAACTGACCTTCGTGAGCAAAGAGTGCTACTACTTCTTCTCTCTTGTTATCCCAAAAGCGAGCTAGTTCTTTCAAAAACCGAGTCTCACTGCCCCATAAATTTACCGCACGAGCTCGGTTAATCAGCTGTTTGTTGGTGGCTTGCCTTAAACCAATCGCCGTACGAGCAATATTAATATTGAGCGTCTCAGCAATTGTACGAGTTAGATCTTCAATCACCACAGGCTTTGAGGCAAATGCAGCCATACCAGCAGCCTTTGCTGCTGCTCTATCCTCGCCCAACACACTCGCAGTTAGAGCAATTACCGGTGTCTCTTGTTGCCTATTGTCTCGTTCATATGCTTTGATAGCCCGCGTCGCTTCAAGCCCATCACAACCGGGCATATGAATATCCATTAGAATAAGATCGTATTGCTGCGCTTTGGCTTTTTCGACGGCCTCAAGCCCATCTCCTGCGACCTCTATACTATGACCTTGCTTTTCAAGTAATAAGCTCAACAACTCGGTATTTTGTTGAATATCATCAGCAACTAAGATACTTAACGGGGGAAGCTCAACATGGACATCCTGTGTGACTGCGAATGCCTCAATTTTATTCAGTGGCACTGTGAAATAAAAAGTAGACCCCTTACCAAGCTCACTAAGTGCCCATATTTTCCCGCCCATTAGCTCGACTAGCTGGCGACTAATGGTTGTGCCAAGGCCTGTACCACCAAAGCGGCGACTCATACTTTCATCAGCTTGCTCAAACGGACTAAAAATGGAGTCTAACCGGTCGCTAGCTATCCCTATGCCCGTATCCGTGATTTTAAATAGTACATGATTGTCATGAGATGCCTCAACGTAAAGCTCTACAACGCCTTGAGCCGTAAACTTGATCGCATTACCCAACAAATTTACCAATACTTGCCGTAACCGGTCTGAAGCCCCATGATAGGTTTGATGTAAGTCACGGCTCATTGTGAGCTCAAGTTTTAAGCCTTTTTTCTTTGCTTGATACCAAAATGTGGATACCACGTTATCAAGTAGCTCAGATAGACAGAAATCATTTTCAACCAGATCGAGTTTGCCTTGGTCCAGCTTAGCTGAATCTAAAATATCGTTAAGTAAGTGCAGCAACGCCTTTGCGCTTGTCAGTATGGTATTTACATGCCTACTTTGATCAGACTTCAGCTCAGACTCTTTAAGCACTTCACTGAATCCTAAAATAGCATTCATCGGAGTGCGGATCTCATGGCTCATGTTAGCTAAAAACGCCTGCTTAGAAGCTGCCGCACTCTCAGCAATACTTTTCGCGGCACGTAATTCGTCTTCCATGTGTTTACGCTCACTAATATCGAGCAATACGCCAGCGATCCCTTCGACCTTACCCGCTTGATCATACTCAAATGAGCCTTTATCAAGTACCCACTTGGTATGGCCAGATTTGTGTAATATCCTATATTCCAAAGAATAACTCGCTTTGCCACACTGCAGCGCTTGTTCAACGATATCGTGAGTTAAACTGATGTCGTCCTCCACAATCAAGCTCGCAAAATGGACTTGCCCCGACATAAATTCCTCTGCCCGATAGCCAGTAAGCTGTTCCACAATGGGGCTTACGAAAGATAGAGTCCAGTCGCTATCAATATTGCAGCGAAAAGCGACACCAGGCATGTTATTTAACAGCGTTCGATAACGCGCTTCCTGTTCAATCAGCGCTTTTTCCATTTGCTTTTGCGCTGTTAAATCTGTAATAAAGCCAACATAAAACGCGCTTTGATCTTTTAACTCAACCTCACCAACTCCCAGCCGAATAGGCACTAGATGCCCTTGCTTGTGCAGCGCCTTTACCTCACGGCCAACCCCTTTAAATCGCTCAAGATAAGCGGTGTCGAAGGCTATGTCTGTTTGCGCTTCTTTAGGTTTAGGCAAAAATACGGCAACATTGCGGCCAAGCGTTTCTTGCTCAGACCACCCCAAAATTCGTTCAAATAATGGGTTGCAGCTCTTAATGATCCCTTCACCGTTGATAGTGATGATCCCATCAACTGCCGTTTCTAGAATAGCTGCAAGCCTGGATTCATTCGCAGCTTTGTCTGCTGCAACCGAACGGTACTTGCTAGCTGTATGAATAAGCGCGGATAAAGCACTAATGATCATACTGACGGCGGCAATGAACAGCGCAAGTGATTGCGTGTGCTGCTCTTGCATCTCTAGGCTAATAACTGGTGAGTCCGATACAAACTTCGCCGCCTGCATACCTGTATAGTGCATTCCCGATACCGATGCACCAAGCGCTAAAGCTCCTAACCATCTGACCATGCTGGTATTGTTATCGCTGACATAATCGCGCAGTTTACTTCTCGCTTGAATTGCAATGAAGGCAAGTGACACTGCAACAACAATTGATAAACCAAAAAGTGTAGGATCATAACCCAGCATAGGTCCAAGCTGCATGGCTTCCATGCCACTGTAATGCATAGTACCAATACCGGCTCCCAAAATAACAGCGGCGATACCCTTGATCACCAGTGTCACATTTGGTCGAGTTATCAGGTCAAATGCAACCCAGCAGCCTAAAAAAGCGGGGAAGATCGATGCCGCAGTAAGCCAAGGATCGTAATCCACTTCAACACAGAGCGAAAACGCCAACATGCCAATGAAGTGCATACTCCAAATACCACCAGACATGGCCACAGCACCGCCAAATTTTGCGAGCCGATTTATACGACTGTTTTGATTTTGCTCTGCAAAGTCGATCTGAATAAGCGTAAAAAATGAGGCAATAACAGCCACCAGCAAAGATAACGCTACAAGCGTAGCATCGTAAGTTCCGTTAAGTAGCAACTCAGGTGCGGGGTCGGTTACAAAAAACGTATTTAACATAGCAACACGGATAGTAAGATATTCTTAGAGTCTAGCTTTCTAGGACCGAGTTTGACAGAAAAAATCGTTGCCAAAACAAGATTTCAGGATAAATTCTTGTTTCTTTTGGTCTAGCACTATCTCATGAGCGACGTTACATAAAAATATGGGTACAGATTATTCGGTATAATCAATACAGAGTGGGTTATTCATATCCAACTAACTCAGCGTATCCCTCACCAATATAGCCGCCAGAAACTTTTACTCTTCCTTCCCAATATGGGATTGTAAGCTGGTTTCTCGCATCACGATTTATGCTTTCTATTAGAATAGGTGACTTGTGCTTTAGCCGTAATTGCCACTTAAATGGATAACTCACGCCATCTAACGAAACCTGCTCTAAAACACTTAATTGAATATCCTTATGCCCGATTTCGCTCGCCCTACCCTCAGCTGAAATTTCGGTGCCTCGACAGTCTTTGTAAAATTGCTGATTATCACGAATGCAAAATACCATTAGTGCACCATTCGACCTGTTTTGACCACGAATGCTAAACCAATCCCACCCCCGTTGTGCTTTACTGATAAACGAGGAAGACCATTCTCTATCTAACCAGGCATCACCGCTAACTCGATGTGTTTCACCTTGAAAAGTGAGCTCGCCCTTAACCGTTAAGAAAGGGTAGCTATAATACATAGAGGCATGACCATCGGATGTTTTTTCACTGTAGCCATTCTTTCCGTGTAGTACCATTGGGCTTGTATCAAGCGTTAAATTAGCACGGTTTTTCTCTTGCTCAGCATGAAGCGTCAATGGAAAAAATGTTTCCGTCTCGCTGCGCAAATACCAATTATCTAGCTGTGTGACAAATGGGTTAGCTTGAATTTTTACTTGCCCTGCTCTGCCGTAACGTTCGAATGCTTGATGACTAGTATTATCTTGAATTGCAAAATGCGCAAAATAGAGCTCATTATCCCACCAAGGACTAATGTATTGAACGTTAGCAACGGAGGTTCGAAATAACGTCCATTGAACACCAAACTCTTGTCCTGAATCACTTTTTAAGTTTGCAGTAACATACCACCACTCAATGCCTTGCTCAGGATGACTGCCATGATCAAACGGAAAACTTAACTGATATGAGGGAGAGACCGGTTCACCTAACTCAAGATTGAAAAAATCATTTTTTGAAGCAGGTACTTGTGATAATTCTGGTGTGCAACCGGCTACCAAGAACAACAACAATAAAGCGATAACAGGATTAATCTTCATACAGCAGATCCGCAGTATCATAACGACTCAGTTTGAGTAGAGGCACTACACTAACAAACAAAGCTAAACCAAAAATAAGCGTGATAAAAACCGTGATGTTCATATAGGGTAATAGAAAAGGGATCGTCCAGCCGAATCCAATTGGCATTACAAATTTAAGTAAAATCCACCCGAGCATCCCCCCAAGTATCGTCGCCATTACTAAACTCACAAGCAAAATCATGGCGCTCTGTACTAATTTGATCGCAAACACTTGCCAAGTGGTGACACCTAACGTTTTTAATATAGCCAACGGGCGAATTTGCTTAGCACCGAGTGTGAGCAATGATACCCACAGCCCAAATAGCGCAATGGCAACTATCATTAAATTTAAGGCATGCGTCGCGTAAAACGTATGTTCAAACAGACGCGTCGCGTACTGTTTAAAGCGCTGATTCTGAACCACTTGAGAATCATTTAGATGAAATTGCTGCATCACTTTTTGTTTAAATAGAGCGGTATTAACCTCTGGCTTTAGAACAATTGAGAAGCCATATGCCTCATAGTTAAAGCCAGCATTTTTAATCGCGTCACTAACGGCGACGAATACGGCACGCTGTTCACCATAATCGTAATAAAACCCCGTTATCTCACAGTTAATATATTTCTTGCCTTGTTGCAACTGAACACGCTGTCCCAACTGAACGCCATACAATAGCTTACTTGGCTCGTTGGCAAGACACCCACTCACGTTATTATTCGCATCGTAATAAAGCGCATCACTTTTAGGCGAAGTTCCCGAAAGCAAAGTAAGGTTGTGGTGATGTTCACCAGAGCTACCAAAGCTCATCAAACTCGCAGGTAGAGTGTCTCGTGGATTTGAATTCAGGTCATAATTTATCTCTGCGCGCCAGAATACGCCAACCTTATCGATATCCTTATGGTTTAACAGCCATTGATATTGCGCGTCAGATACTTTGCTAGGCCTCACATACAGGTCCGCGCTAAGACGACCATCTAAATGGATCTGCAAAGCAGAACTAAAACTGCTCACCATAATTTGCAACCCAACAGAAGTGCCAACCGCAAGCAATACGGCATAAACACTGATTGCAAGTACTCTGATCTGCTCGCCACTGTCAGCTTTCATCCATTTGACTAATGGGTGCTGAGTTGAAATACGTTTGAACGCGGCTCGAAGTACCACTGGTGTTATCATAAAAAAGAGCAACAGAAGGCAAAGACATAAACCAAGCGCATGCAATGGCGCGTCACTATCAATATAAAAGTACCCTGCAACCACAACCAGTAAAATTCCACTGGCTAGTTTACTCTGCCAAGAGTTATAAAAAGTGATAGGTTTTACCTGGCAATAGGCCACACTTGCCAGCACTAAAAGGTTTAATATGAATGCTTGCAGTACGACTAACCAACTGAAATGAACCGGTAAATGCCTATCTAATGCAAATAAACTCTCTAACGCCATAGAGATCTCGCTCACCAGTAGGTTTGCCCCCAAGAAAGCCACACCTGCACCCACCAGTGCAGCAATCAAGCTTAAGATGAGCACCTCAATAACTACAGCTGCGACCACATTTGATTGAATACACCCGAGTAGTGTGAGCTGCTGATGTAGTTTTTTTCTCGCGTGCAGACACAGCTTTATAGCGTTAAAACTCAAGAAAGCACCGACCAGATAGCCAAGAAGTGCGAGGGCTTGCAGGTTGAAGAAAAACGCCTTTGACAACGAATCGAAAGACTGCGCTTGCGCATTTTGCAACTGTGCTTCGTCACCTATGATCTTCCTAACTTTTGCTTCGTCTAATACGGAGTTTGAGATCTCTATATAACTAATTCGACCTGACGAATTCAGTAAATAGTCAACTAATGCAATATCGGCTAATGCTATACCATCTGCAAGCTCTGATAAAATGACGAAATGCACATCCACATCAAAAAGCTTGAGCGCTTCATGATTACTGAGCAACAGCCGTTGAGCCATCGTGTCAGATACATAAATAGTATTAAACCCGAACTGCAATGGTGCTGATTGATTACCTGATCTGCCTCCCCGTGATTGTGTTTTAGGCGCAGAAAGCCATTGCAAAGTATTTACTCCTTTAATGCGAAGTCCTTTACCGCTCGGCAGAGTCAATACACCTTCCAAAACTGGCTCAGCCGAAACGATGCCAGCGCTTCGAAGCGCTTGCCACACGTCTGTAGTTAACATATCTCGGCCTGCGCTTGGGCGCACAAAATGACTTATGGGATTACTAATAAGCGCACTGGTTTGCTGGTAGCGCTCCGTTGCTTCTTGGTTTAGTCCTTGAATTGAACCAAGCAAAGCACTGCCCAAAGACAAGCCAAAGACGAACAGCAAAAACAACCAAAGATGTTTTTTGTAAAATTGGATAAAAACAAAGAGTACAAGTCGAACTTCTGATAATGCACTTAGGCGCTTCATTGTTTTAGCCATAAGCACGGTTATTTTGAATGGTGATTTTTCTATCGAGGCTGTCAGCGAGATGTTGGCTGTGCGTAACCATAAGCAAGTTAACGCCTTGCTCTTCACACAGCTCACACAGCAGTGATACCACTTCTTCGCTCTTTGCAGCATCTAAGTTTCCTGTCGGCTCATCAGCCAATAGTAACTTAGGTTTGTTGATCATGGCGCGCGCGATACCAACTCGTTGCTGCTCCCCTCCTGACAATTGCTGAGGATAGGCAGTTAATTTATGCAAAATCCCCAAGCGCTCGGCCAGTGCATTGACATCACTTTGTTTGGGGGTCAATTGATTGAGCTGTGCTTGGAAGACGATATTGTCATAGACAGATAGAGGAGCAAGCAGTTGATAGTGTTGAAATATCATGCCCAGACTGCGACGATATAGCGCTTGCTCGGTGTCATTTAACTGAGCAATATCATGCCCCTCAACAATAATCCTGCCATCGTCAGGTCTTAACAAGCCACCAATAAGATGGATCAGTGTAGTTTTACCCGACCCACTATCACCAACAATAGCAACCTGTTCTTTAGCCGCGATACTAAGACTGAGCTTATCTAAAACAGCTCGATGCATCTCACCATCACGGCGTGTGAAGACCAAATTTTGAACTTCTACCACTTTATGTACATTCCTTTACTACTATGCAGGCACAACTTAATTTACCTGTTTCGTTAAGTAGCAGAGTATTTTATTTCTCTTGTTAACGCAATTAGTTATCTGTTTATTACCAAGGAATAGCATCACCTTTATAGTCATAAAAGCCACCGCTTTGCGCATCCACAAAATGAGATAGTACTGAATAGATCCCACTGGCAGACTCGTCTGGAGTGATTAACGCGTTAGAGCCTCCCATTTCGGTTTGGACCCAACCGGGGTGAAGCGCAACGGTGCGGATCCCTTCACTTAGTAAATCATTAGACAAGCTTTTTATCACTGAGTTTAACGCTGCTTTCGAACTGCGATAAATATAGCCGCCACCTTTGGTATTCATGGTATGGCTGCCTACCTTTGAGGAAATGGCCGCAAAAATCTTTTCATTACCATTGTAAAGGTGGGTGTAAAATAGTTCTGCAAGTCGCATGGTGGAAAAGACATTAACCTCCATCACCTCTCGCCACGCTTCTATATCGGTTTCACCAAATGCGTAGCCTTTCGGCCCATAAATACCCGCATTGTTGATAACGATATCAATGGCAACAGGGGCCAGTTTCTCACTTAACTCTTCCATCTGGTCGAAATTAGTGACATCTAAGGCAAATACTTGGAGTTCAGGAAAAGTTGGTGCGAGAGAATTCAGCTCTGTAGCAATAAGTGGGTCTCGACAAGTCGCTAATACATGCCAACCAGCCTGTAGATAGGTTTTAGTTAACGCAAATCCAATACCGCGGTTCGCACCAGTGATCAGTATTTTTTTCACAGTAGAAGCTCCTAAGCCGTTATGACAAAAGCCAATGGTGTTAATTCACTATACTGATGATAGGTTGAATAATCCACTTTTTGCACATCTCAATAGTGTCTCGAGTCACAACGCATAAATAAT
Source organism: Pseudoalteromonas sp. Isolate6 (assembly GCF_022398435.1). Taxonomy (NCBI): domain Bacteria; kingdom Pseudomonadati; phylum Pseudomonadota; class Gammaproteobacteria; order Alteromonadales; family Pseudoalteromonadaceae; genus Pseudoalteromonas; species Pseudoalteromonas sp. Isolate6. The sequence continues at coordinate 14,836 of NZ_JAKEVK010000054.1, forward strand.
GAATTTAATTCAACTTCAATTAATCTCTCTCATTAACCCACTTCAGCGCATCTTCTTTATCATCAAAATACTTCACTTTACCAGTAACAAACCAGTTACCTATTGTTGCAGCAAGTCGATGCCAATTTTTACCGCCATATATTGCTACTTTGGCAAATTCAGTACTGTGTTCATAGGCGAGCCGGAAGTCGTCCCACATAGCCCTTGGCTCCCAACCTTCAAAATCAGTCGCATCAAGAAACACATAGATTTTAGGCATTGTTACTGCTTTTAGTGCACTCTCAATTATTGGTGTAATAACAACATAATCTTCATGAGTGAGTTTACCTGTCGGCTTAAGTGTGAGATAAATATCATCTCCAAAGCGTTCAGTGCCTATTGATATGCCATGGAATGGATTGGTCATGCTCTCTTCCGTTACGTTTATCTCATAGACAAAAAGCATAATTAAGTCTCAGCTTTTTGCCAACATCCAAACTTTTTTCATTACGGTCAGCTTCCGTTCAGATTTCTAATACTACCATGCGCGCCGTTGAGTCGATGTAGCTCAATATATGGAAATTAAAGGGATGACTATGAAAAAACTACTATCTATCGCAGCTGTTTCACTACTTGTTTCAGCAGCAGCTCAGGCTAACACTGGTAACGTACAAAAAGAGTGGTTCAACACCGCTAGTTATACAGATTATGACGGCTCTGACAACAGCGCACTGATGCTTTCTTCTCGCTATTTCTTCGCACCTCAAGAATCAGTAGGCGTATGGGATGACTTTGGCTACCTTGATACGGACAGCAATGTAGGCGTAAGTTACTTTAACGATGATTATTCAAATGCTTTCTCAGCGCGTGGTGAAGGCTTCATTACTAAAGAATGGTTTGTAACTGGTAGCATCGCAGATCTTGGCGAGGCTGACGACCATTACTCTATCGGTTTTGGTTACCTATACAACGACAGCCTAAAACTAAGCGTTCGCCACGAAGAGTTTGAATATGGTGACGTAACTTGGTTCAAAGCTGAGTACAATCACGAACTAAATTCTACAGATTACATTGGTTTCACTGTTGAAACTGAAGACGAATTTGATTACCTAAACCTAAGTGCACGCTACTTCATGCATGTAGGTGGTGAAAGCTACTTCACAATCGACGTAGAACACAATCGCATTGATACAGATTTTGTAGATGACTCTGTAACAAACGTACTTGCAAACTACTACTTCACTCGCAACTTTGCGCTTGGTCTAGGTTCATATGACTCAGACCTAGCGGTAGAAGCTAAATACTTCTTCAATGACACTTACTACCTTAAAGGTAGTGTTGTTGACACAGATGGCGGCGAAACAAGCAACCTAACTTTTGTTGCACAGTTCTAAGTTAACACAATCTTGAGGTACACCAGTACCTCATTGATACTCCCCCAACTACTCAACATCTCATCGCGACCACACTCCGCGGTGGGGTGTTTTTTCACATTTTGAAACAAGCTACTCATCTAAATTGGGTGCATTTCACTTCTCAATCGTTATTATGTATCAAAATTATAACGGAAATGCCTATATTATGATGAAGATAAAAACACTCGTGCTCGCTATTGCTACGGCAGCCGCGCCTTTTGTTTCGGCGTATCAGACAGAAGATACTCGCCTACTCCGCTTTCCAGATATTCACAAAGATAAAGTCACTTTTGTGTACGCTGGCGACATTTATATTGCAGATACCAATTCAGGTAAAAGCCAACGATTGACCGACCATGTAGGTTTTGAAACTTTCCCTAAGTTCTCACCAGATGGCAGCAAAATCGCTTTTGCCGCTGAATATAATGGCAGCCGCCAGATATATGTGATCAATGCCGATGGTTCTGGTTTAAAACAACTCACATATTATAACGACGTTGGCCCAATGCCTCCCCGCGGTGGTTTTGATTATCGTGTGATGGACTGGACGCCTGACGGCAAACATATCGTTTTTAGAGCAAATCGCACACCATGGGGCAAACGTATGGGTCGCCCATATATGGTGCCAGTAGAGGGTGGACTTGAGCAGCCGATGGCCATCCCGGAAACCGGTGGTGGTATGCTCTCCCCTGATGGTAGCAAGTATGTTTACACACCAATCGACAGAGAGTTTAGAACCTGGAAACGTTCTCGTGGTGGTCGAGCACAGGATGTCTGGATTTACGATCTTGAAAACAATACGTCCAAACAACTTACGACTGACAAAGCAACCGATCAGCAACCAACTTGGGTGAATGACAGTATTTACTTCGTGTCTGATCGTGACTACACGCTCAACCTTTATAAATATCGCGATGGTAAGTCACCAATAAAAATGACTGACCACAAAGACTTTGACGTGCTTTGGCCATCAGCTGGACCAGATGCCATTGTCTATGAAAATGGCGGTTATTTATATCGCTTTGACGAAGCGACAAAGACCGCGAAGAAGCTAAAAATTGATGTTTCAGGTGTGCGTCAATATGCCATGCCATATAGTAAAAACGTTAGCGGCTTTATTGATTCAATGGATATATCACACGATGGTAAGCGTGCATTGTTTACTGCCCGTGGTGAGCTATTCTCAGTCCCAGTAAAACAGGGCCCAACTCGCAACCTTTCTTACACGCCAGAAGGCCGCGAAATTGAAGCTAGCTGGTCACCAAATGGTCGTTATATTGCCTACATGAGCGATAAAACAGGTGAATATGAGATCTATCTAAAAGATAGAGCAAATAACAACAAAACCATCCAGTTAACCGACAATGGTACCATCTGGCGCTTTACGCCAATTTGGTCGGCTGATAGCAGCAAACTGCTCTTTGCTGATAAAAACCATACGCTATGGTGGGTTGATGCGAAATCTGGCGATATGCATAAAATTGACACCGCCAAATACGACGAAGATGGTTTAACCGAATATACTTGGTCGCCAAACAGTGAAGATATTGTTTTTGTTAAGAACAATGAAAACCGCTACGCCTCGCTTTGGCACTATAATACTGAGGATAAAAAGCTCACTCGGCTGACTGACAACATGACCAGTGAGCGTAACCCGACTTTCTCTCCTGACGGTAACTACATTTATTTCACTTCTGAGCGCGACTATAACCTCACCTTTAGCAGCTATGAATTTGATTATATGTTTAATAATGCCACACGCATTTATAGCGTTGCGGTGAATAGTCATATCAAGCCATTAAACGCGTTTGAAAGTGATGAGCTAAGCATTCAATCAGACGGCGAGACGAAAAAAGACAGTGACAAACAAGAAAATTACATTGAGGCCAACGGCTTTATGTCGCGGGTTGTATCACTCTCAGCCCCAGCGGGTAACTACGGTTCGCTTACAGGTGTTGAAGGTGGCGTACTAACCTTAACGGGCGGTGCGTTGAAGCTCCTAGGCACAGAACCCGATAGCAAACTAGAGACGGTTGCCGAAGGGGTAAGCAGCTATAAGGTTGCCGCTGGTGGTAAGCATCTAATTGCTCGTGCTGGCAATAATTACAGTGTTATCGCGCCTAAGCCAAAACAGGACTTAAAGAGCAGTCAGCTTGACCTATCTAAGATGACACTGAAAATCGACCCTAAAGTTGAATGGCAACAAATGTATGTGGAAGGCTGGCGTACATTGCGTGATTGGTTCTACGACGAGCATCACCACGGTCAAGATTGGGATGCAATTTTAGATAAATATCAACCACTTGCCAGCGCTGTCGCACACCGTAGCGACTTAGACTATGTACTTAGTGAAATTGCGGGAGAAATCAATGCAGGTCACATTTATGTACAATCTGGTGATGCCCCAACAGCCGAACGCAAAAAGCATGGTTTACTTGGCGCAGAAATAAGCGCTCATCAGTCTGGCTACGTAAAAATTGAGCGTATCTACAAAGGTGAGAACTGGCATGAAGACTACCGTTCACCACTCGACGAAACCGGCGTGAATGCCAAAGCGGGAGATTACATCATCTCGGTAAATGGTCGCTCGGTAAAAGACGTAGTTAACTTTTACGAGCTACTTGAAAATACCCAAGGCGAGCAAGTTGAGTTGGTATTGAGTAAATCGCCAAGCGCTGATGATAGCTGGAAAACCACGGTAAAACCTGTCGCCAGCGAACAAGGCTTACGTTATATGGCATGGGTTCAATCACGCGCTGACTATGTGGATAAATTATCAAACGGTAAGATTGGCTACGTTCACCTACCAAATACTCATTATGATGGTAACCGTTCATTATTTAAGAACTTTATGCCACAAACGAGTAAAGATGCGCTGATCATCGACGACCGATATAACGGTGGCGGCTTTATCCCCGAGCACATGATCACTTGGCTTGCTCGTAAACCGCTTAATTACTGGAAACGTCGTGGTGTTGAGCCAACAAAAACTCCACAATTTGCTCACGATGGTCCAAAAGCGATGTTGATCAACGGCTATTCAAGTTCAGGCGGTGATGCTCTACCTTATTACTTCCGTCAGGCAGGTCTTGGCAAACTAATTGGTACTCGCACTTGGGGTGGCCTTATCGGTATCTCAGGTAATCCAAGTCTTGTTGACGGAGGTCAGGTTATCGCTGCAACCTTCCGCATTCTTGATAATGAAGGCAATTGGATCATCGAAAATGAGGGCGTCAGCCCTGATATCGAAGTGATCGATAGACCAGAACTTGTTCATGCAGGTAAAGACCCGTCGGTCGAGCGTGCGGTAAAAGAGCTATTGCAGGAGTTAAAAGATAACCCGAAGAAAGCACTGACAGTGCCTCCAGCACCGTCTAAGTTTTAATCCACTATCAGGCAGGCCATCGCGCCTGCCTATATTAACTACAAAAACATCGAACACACAGCCCCTTAAGAGTAGTTTAGCGCTAGTGTTCAAAATTCCTCACTGACTGTGTCTGATTTAAGTCAAAAAAGATTCAACTAAACGCAACAAACACTACACCAGTCCGAATTAAAGTGTATAAATAAACAGAACAAATAAAACATTTAATCTGGTGTTAGATAGTGAGCGGGCTCTTTATTGTTGTTAAATGCCCTTAAATTATTTCCTTTGAACAGCAAGAGAGCTGTGGAGATAACCCCACTTTCGCGTCCTGCTATCTACTATAACCTGTAAGCAAGACACGATGACTGTCGTAGTAAGTGCTAAACAGACTGCTATAAAAACACTAACTATCGAAACTCAGGCTACCTGTGAAGATATGCTATATTCAATGTACCCTTAGGAGAAATACGCTCAAAGAGCAGTATCAAAAAATAGTCCACTTAAACTCGTACTTCGATGAATGCACTGAACAATTCATTATTACGTAACAAGGTAGTAAATAGTGTCATTTCGCATCAAAGTTGAACTTAATCCATATTTGATATTCAGGTTGTAACCATGAAGCTAAGTAGAAAACTATTCCTTGCCTTTGGCACAATAATACTACTCATGACATTATCCAGCGTTTTCGTATGGTTAAAGGTCTCCGTAGAAACATCCCGTGCTCTAGAAATCAAAAACGACGACCTACCAGGTATGATTTATTACAACCAGCTATTAGATATCGGCCATCGACTAGAGGCTTCAGCACTTGAATATGCCAATGGCGATTCAAGTAAAAAACTTCAATTCGAACGTTTATTTGAAGCTTTTAAGGAAACGCATAAAACACTCTACATTTACGAATCAAGCAAAGCATCTGACCGTGAAAAAATGTCTGAAATCATGCGTTTAATATCTCAATACCAAAAACGTATTAACGACGATCTTTTCGCTAAAAATACAAGTACTGAAATAAGTCGTCGAGCGTTAAAAATTGCTGATGAAACATATCTTCAACCGTTGAATAAAATCTTAACGGTATCAGCAAACGAAGAAAGAGATGATGCAACAAGGTCTCTTGATAATTTAGTTGATGGCTTGAACTCAACACTTTTTATTATAATTATCATTTGTATACTGGCGGCCGCAATTGGTGCGATAGTGGCTTATTCGTTGAATAAATCCATTATTAATCGGTTAAATCAGGTCCTAGAAATTGCCGAGCGAGTCAGTAATGGAGATATTTCCCAGCCTGATATTGTTCACCAAAGTAAAGATGAAATCGACAGCCTGGCGTCTTCAACGAATAAGATGGCGGCATCGTTAAACAATCTACTCAGAGAAATCAGTAAAGTGGTTGGTGAGGTTCGTGCATCTAGCCAAAACATTGCTGTAACCAATAACCAAATTGCTGTACGAAGCCAATCGTCCTCAGATCAATCAACACAAGTAGCTACTGCAATTGAAGAAATGAGTGCGACCGTTTCAGAGGTAGCGACACAAAGCCAAGTAGCAGCAGGCCATGCCGAGCAGGCAAAAAAGCTTGCCATACAAGGTGGAGGTTCGGTAGGTGAAACTATTGAAAAAATCCGAGCAGCCTCGAAAGATGTTCAAAATACTGCCAGCAACGTAACGAACCTAGGGGAGCTAAGTAGTCAAATTGGCAATGTGATCGGTGTTATTGGCAGCATTGCAGAACAAACTAATTTACTGGCTCTCAACGCAGCAATTGAAGCTGCAAGGGCGGGTGAACAAGGCCGAGGGTTTGCTGTGGTAGCTGATGAAGTTAGGACATTAGCAGAACGGACGTCAAAGGCGACTGAAGAAGTGGTATCAACAGTTCAGTCTATACAATTACAAACCGAACATGCTGTTACGTCGATGCAAAGTAGCGTCAACCAAGTTGAGCAAAGTGTCTTGATGGCTGAAGAAGCAGGCTCGCAACTTGAAGAAATTGTCAAAAGTGCATCGGAAATCGCGACCATGATCCAATCCATTGCAACAGCAACAGAGGAACAATCGGTGGTTGCAAGTGAAATGGCACGTGATGTTTCGCATATTGAAGAATCTAGTCGCAGCTCTTTGCAAGACACTCAAATTGCTGCGCACTCAGGTGAAGAACTTAGCGAACAAGCAAGCGCGCTGGCACAATTGATCCAAAAATTTACCTTACGCGCTTAGCCTAGCGCTTTATTTCTCTTTTTAGTCCTGACTTTGCTGCATCATTCAACTCTTGCTTAGCTTGTTAAGCAAGAGTTGAGCGCTAATACCAATTGTATTAAGTAAATAAGTAATAACTCACGCTTAAGCATCATTTTAGTTACATTAAAAATACATAACATCGTAACACAAGCTCATTTTAAAACCTTTTAATTGACCTTCCATTTTCAGATGTTACTTTTCCAAACCATTTTGTAACTTGTTAGGAGGTAACTTTTTCAATAAGGGTCAATCATGTTGAAGCTGAAAAATGCCAAAGAAGGTAAATTTAATCACCAAAAGGGACGGTGACAGCATAAAAAACAAAAAAAATTCAAATTAGAGAAAAATAATGAAAAAACTCACCTTGGCACTCAGTGTGTCATTAGGACTAAGTTCGCTTCTGATCTCACAAAAATCATTAGCAAATAATTTACAAGGCCCCTGTTTTGATTACGCGTCGCGTACCAGCAGTACCTCCACCACCGTCGATTATCAAAGTGGCGCACTGTCTCTGGCAAACAACTTTGCAGGATTAGCTTTTGAAAGCAGCCCTGCTTTAAGCGTAGTCTATCCGTTACTTCACGACACGATAATGGACTCTATGAACGAAGAGTCTATTAACGGTGCGGACCCAACATTGGCTGGCTGCTTATCCCACTTCGAAGCGCGTATATCGAATCTGGAAGTCAGTCAGCTAACAGGACCATTAAATGATATTCAGCATCTTATGAAGTCAGCACATAGAGATGCCACTTCGGACCTAAAAGGGTTACATTATAGTCTTGCCGAGAAATATAGCAAGATGGCAGATGACCTTGCGACTGTGATCCAGAACCAGTTCAAACAGATAGACACAGGTTCTGTCTCCAAAACCACATTTGATACCCTCACTAGAAGTGTTATCCCAGGCTTTGTTAGTGCGATGCAAATAACCTTTTTGCACCGAGCAGAATTCGACAATATGTGCGCGAACTTGGATACACCGCCTTATTGGCATAATCTCAGTGACGATGGACTCGTTCCTTATACTACTTTATATGATATTCGCTCTGGTGATCAGTACCTTACCGACCTGTTTACCCGACCGGAAGAGAGCAGTGCAAACAATGCTTCTTGTACTTTAGGTTATGCAACCTTCTTCGACTTCATGAGTTTAAAAGACGGCAACTGGGGTGAGGCTTTGCGTCAGATTGGCCTTGAAGTCGTGCCCAATAGCCGAAATCCAAGCCTGATTTCTGTGAGCCTAAATTTTGAAGACTCTAAACTGATCCAGTACCGAGAAGCCTTTATCTCACCATGTCGTCATAACTCTTACACTGATGACTACGACAACTATTCAATGAATGGCTCTCATTGTGATAGTAACTACAACTCTCGTATCAGTCAGATCCGCAACCCTTCCTTTTTAGATCAAACATCCCGACATGTGGATGTGAAGGAAGTGATGTACAACCTTGCACATGTAATAGACTCATGGGACCTCAATAACCTGATCATGACTCGCAATGAGTTGACGAGCAACGCGGGAGCTATTGATTTTCACAATGCCCTTCGTCTAAAACATGGTGCATCCAACCTTTGTGTAGACCAGCAATCTAAAGTGCGTAGCGTTTGTACCTATGGTGCCAGCCACTTCGTATTTGAACCTTTTAATGGCGGTTATTCAATCCAACGTGCTGAAGATAACCGTTACCTTAAAGACAAGGGCGGCGATTCTGGCTTTCAGATATATTCGGATCGAGGTAGTGACGCAACTTGGCACCTCAGCTCAGTCAATAGACAAGGCCGTTATGAACTAAAAAATAAGTCCACTGGCCGGTGCTTGACTGTCTCTGGGGAGTCGCTGTCCGTCGGTGGCTGTAATGGAGCTCAGTGGGAGATCAACGGCAGCCACGTACCGACAAACAACGCGCTGGTTCGTCTGCGTGACACCAGTAACAATACCTGCGCTAGCAAAGACTGTAATGCAAACAGCTACGAGCTGAGGCTTACTCATTTAGATGATGGCTATAAAATTGCCCGTTTTACCGACGGCAAACATTTAAGAAGCCAGAATAACATCGGCTTTTCTAATGCCCGGCTATATCGTGTTATCACACCGGGCTCCCCTTTTGGGCCTGCAGAAACCATTACTGAGCCTGCTGCAGTGTGGTATATCTATGACACCAACGGAGACAATAAATTTGCGCTACGCAATAAAGATACCAAGCAGTGTCTAGCAACAAACAATGGTAGCCTAATCAATATCAACTGTAGTGATAACAGCGAGACTTGGGCATTTGACCGCAAAGCACCACCGCTAGGTCGCCACCTCAAGCTGGGTCAAAATGGTATGTGCTTGTGGTCAGTTGGCTACATAGGCTCTAAAATGTCATACGGTTTATCGGCTGGCTGCGAGCAGAGCATGAAACGCGTCACGCTTGAAGGTATGCAAGGGGGTTACTTGATCCATGACCCACTAGATGGGCATTATCTGACAGATCCGGGCGCCGCAGAGTACGACCATTTTGGCCTAACTGCACCGACAGAACCAAGTAACAATTCAATCTGGGATTTTATTGGCCCCTATGACAACGATAAATATCAGATCCGCAACCGCATTACAGGTAAGTGCCTCAGCTCTAAATACCTTAATCAGTATACCAACAGCGCTATGGTGATTAGCTGTGCGGAAGAAGAAACTAAGTCTTGGGAATTTAATACCCAGTGATGTTACAGCGAGACATATTTATTAATCGGCTTAATTAACAAGACTATTTCTAGGTAAGGAAACCTGGCTATAAAACTGCTACGCCTCTTGCCTGCACTAAACGTACAGGCAAGGCGAAATCTTATTTATTAAATAGATTTTTAAAGTGGTGGAGGCCGGGTTTCACC
>NZ_JAKEVK010000055.1:0-24319 GCF_022398435.1 Pseudoalteromonas sp. Isolate6
AGATATATCTCACAGGTAATTCTCCCGTTTTCTACAACGCTAATTTTATCTTGAGCGTAGTTTCAAATATTCAGGGTGTAAAACGGCACAATTACAGGTAGAATTAGTTGATAATAATTATTGTTTACCTAATGGAGTCTTTATGAAAAAAGCACTTGTTACTTTACTGGCAACGCTTACTTGCCTACCAGCAATGGCTGCAGAGGAAGTTAATATCTACTCGTTTAGACAACCTTTTCTGATCCAGCCTATTTTGGATGACTTCACCAAGCAAACTGGTATCAAGACCAATGTGGTTTTTGCAAAAAAAGGCTTAATTGAGCGTGTAAAGCGTGAAGGCAAACATAGTCGTGCCGATCTTGTACTCACTTCAAACTTCAGTGCGCTAATTCAGCTTGAGGACGAAAACTTAACACAAGCAATTGACAGTGAAACGGTCACTAAGAATATCCCAGCTAACTTCAGAGATCCTGAAGGTCAGTGGGTTGCGCTTACTAAGCGTGTGCGCAACGTATATTCTGCAAAAGACCGCATAGGCAAGTTAGATAGGCTTACGTATGAAGCGCTAGCGGATGAACAATACCGCGGTAAAATTTGTACGCGCTCAGGTAAGCATCCCTACAACCTTGGTTTAGTGGCGTCTATGATTGCTCATCATGGTGAAGCAAAAACCAAAGAATGGCTTGAAGGCGTGAAGAAAAACTTAGCTCGTAAGCCTCAAGGTAACGACCGTGCACAAGTCAAAGCAGTAAAAGAAGGGCTGTGTGATTTGGCCATCGGAAACAGCTATTACTTTGGTAAGATGGTGGAAGATGAGAAGCAAAAAGCCTGGGCTGAAGCGGTATATATCAACTTCCCAAATCAACAAGATCGTGGTTCACATATCAACGTTTCTGGTGTTGTCTTGACCAAGCACGCTAAAAATACAGAAAATGCCTTGAAACTCATAGAGTTTATGACCGACAATAAGGCGCAAAATATGTATGCGTCGATGAATATGGAATACCCGGTTAAACCTGGCGTCGAGTTATCGAAACTTGTGGCATCTTGGGGTGAGTTTAAGGAAGACAGCCTACCATTGTCAGAGATCAGTAAATACCGTCCGTTAGCGCTTAAGCTAATCGATGAGGTAAAATTTGACCTTTAATGCAATTATCATTTTCACTGTCTAAATGGCAGAGTTTTGCGTGGCTGATAGGGCTTAGCCTATCAGTCCCGCTGATATTTTTAATCTTTGAGTCGCTACAACCTGACTCCGAAGTCTTCGCTCATCTTTGGGATACCGTTTTGTGGGATTATGTCCGCAATACGATTTTGCTGATTGTGGGTGTATGCATCCTCTGCGCTTTGATTGCGCTGCCACTTGGCTGGCTAACCGCGTATTGTGAATTTCCTGGACGGCGCTTTTTCGAGTGGTCGTTGATGCTACCTCTTGCGATGCCAACCTATTTGATTGCTTACGTGTATACCGATTTGCTTGATTACGCAGGGCCTGTGCAAATTGCGCTGCGAGAGTGGTTTGGTTGGCAATCTCCAGACGATTATTGGTTCTTTGATATTCGCACTTTGTCAGGTGCTATCGTGATGATTGCACTGGTGCTTTATCCTTATTTGTTTTTGATTTTTAGAACGGCGCTAAGGGAGCAGTCGTTTAAGCTGGTTCAAGCTAGCCAATTGATGGGTAAGTCGCCTTCACAGAGCTTTTTTAAGGTAAGTTTACCTTTGTCGCGAGGCGCGATTGTGGCAGGGCTCGCGCTGATCGCCATGGAAAGCATGGCAGATTTTGCAACCGTACATTACTTTGCTGTGAGCACACTAACCACCGCCGTTTACGATACTTGGTTGGGTTATTATTCACTGACTGCTGCGGCTAAAATTTCAGGCATTATGCTACTGTTTTTATTTTTAGCCCTAACACTGGAGCGAGTGAGCCGCCCAACTCAGGTAGTGCACGAGCGCCAATCAAGTGTTAACAGTACCACGCTTTATCATCTTAAAGGGATGCAGGCTTGGCTCGCGAGCGCTTTTTGTTGGCTTATTCTTATTGCGGCTTTTATCGTGCCTACATGGGTGCTTGCAGATTACGCCATCGACTATTTTGAACAAGCTTGGAATGACGACTTTTTCTTGTATGCGTGGCAAAGTTTAAAAATAGCGTTTTGGGTGAGTGTGGTATTAATTATCATGAGCATGCTGGTGGTGTTTAACCAGCGAGTTAGCAGTGGTAAACGGGTCACGCTACCGGGCAAGCTTGCAAGTACCGGATATGCGCTACCGGGCACTGTGCTGGCAATTGCGGTACTGATTCCACTCACTTTATTAGACGATAAGCTAAATACTTGGCTTGAAGGTACTTCATTTGAGCCAGGTTTGCTGTTCAGTGGGACGATTTTTGCGCTGGTTTTCGCTTACGTTGTACGATTTTATGCGATTGCGCAAGGTGCGGTCGAATCGAGTTATCAGCGGATCAGCCCAAGTCTAGATATGGCAAGCTTTTCGTTGGGTCGCAATCGTTTCAAAACCATGTTATCAATACATTTGCCATTGCTGCGTCGGGGCATTTTAACCGCAGCATTGTTGGTTTTTATTGAGTGTATGAAAGAACTTCCAGCGGCATTGTTATTACGACCCTTTAATTATGAAACACTGGCAACACACGTTTTCCAATATGTGAGTGATGAGCAGCTGGAGTTGGCTTCTGTCTCTGCGTTATTTATTGTGTTGGTTGGTTTAATTCCGCTTTATGTTGTAAACCGTTCTATGGAGCAGCGAAATTAATGCATAGTTTAGTGCTTGAAAATCTCTCTTATCGTTATGACGGTGAAGCCGTTGTGGATAGCCTAAATCTGACCGTAGAACAAAACGAGATAGTTTGTTTGCTTGGTGCCAGTGGCTGCGGTAAAACGACCACGCTGAAGGCGATAGCAGGCTTGATCGAACCATTTCAAGGCTCGGTGAGTATTTTAGGCAAAGCCATGAATGGTAACGGCACTTTCGTACCTCCACAAAAACGCAATATTGGCATGATGTTTCAAGACTATGCGCTATTCCCACACCTCACTGTGGCGCAAAATGTCGCGTTTGGCTTAACCTCAAAAAGCAAGCGTGAACGTCAAGACCGAGTGGCTGAAATGCTCCATTTGGTGCAGCTGAAAGACTACAGCGACCGCTTTCCACACGAGCTTTCAGGTGGCCAGCAACAACGTGTCGCGATTGCGCGCGCACTTGCGTACAAGCCAAATCTGTTGCTGCTTGATGAGCCGTTTTCAAATATAGATGCTCAAGTGCGGTTTCAGTTAATTAACGATATTCGCCGTATAATCAAAGATCAGCAAGTTTCCGCGATTTTTGTTAGTCACTCGAAAGAAGAAGCTTTTGCTTTTGCCGATCGGCTGGCAATTATGGATAAAGGGAAGATCGCACAAGTGGGCGAGCCGAGAACATTATTCCAACGACCAAAGAGCAAAATGGTTGCCGAGTTTTTGGGTCAGGGTATTTATATTCCTGCACAGCGAGTGAATGGCGCTTCAGTAGAAACCCAATTTGGTGCCGTAAAATCTCTCGTTGAGCTCGGTGATCTCGACGCGAAGGGCGAAATGTATGTGAGACCGCAGCACATCACGTTAGAAAACGCCGAGCTTGGCAGCGTTAAAATACTCAATCAGCGCTTTATGGGAACAGAGTACATTTACCGTGTTGCATTAGAGGGTCAAGAGCTCGAAATACCGCATCCAGCGCATGAACCGCTCGACTTAAATCAACCAATCTCTTTAAAAATTAAGGCACATGCTGTAAATTTCTTTTCTTAATAGCAAATGAATAAACGCAGGGAGTAGAGCATGGCGCTTGCCCAATCAGGTGTGTGTGCTGAAGCCAATTTGCACGGCTTACACTTGTTCTTCAATGTGCTTGAAGGACAAGACGAGGCGCTAAGAGCGGCGCTCGCCAATTGTGGACGCTTGCAAGAGGAGTTGGAAGATAGATTCTCCGAGTCTATGTTATCGAGCTTTGTCGCAGTTGGTGCGCAATATTGGCCGCACATTTACCCTGAGTTTATTCCTAAAGAGCTGAAAAGTTTTCCTCATATTGTTGAGGCTGAGCACACCGTGCATACCCAGCCTTTTGACTTGCTTTATGTGATCCGCTCCGACCGGGAAGACGTTAATCATATCTTTGCTCAAAGTGTGCTACACATGCTAAATGGCCTAGTCGAAATGGTGGCACATGTGCGCGCTTTCCGTTTCTTAGATGGTCGTGATTTTAATGGCTTTATTTATGGTGCAGACACCCCTAGAGGGCGCAACAAACGGGAAGTTGCACTTGTGCACAACCCGAATGCAGCCGACCATCTCGGTAGTTATATTCACGTACAGCGGGTGAAGTTTGATTTACTGCGCTGGCAGGCGTTGCCGCTCGCTGAGCAAGAACAGTTGATGGGGCGTACACGTTTAGACAATGACCTAATTGAAGGTTGCGACCCCTGTAATCATGCAGCATTAACCGAATTGAAAGACGTAAACGGTAATGCGCTACTGCTTAACCAAAGCATGCCGTTTGGTGATGTATTTGAACAAGGAAGCTTGTTGCTAAGTTGCAGCGCCAAAGGCGATGCTTTTGAGCAGGTACTAAGAAGCCGATTGGGTGAAGGGGATGAATACGACCCCATATTGGATTATTCCAGTGCTGATATGGGTTCCGCGTTTTTTGCGCCATCTTTGGAGTTCTTGTCAGTGATGGCAAAAATGCCGGAATAAGGCGCAAGTTGATCTGAATATTATTTTGACTGAACGGCCTTCTTATCTGGAATTAGACAGAAAATGATATATAGCAACCATTGAGGCGATGGCCATCTCTGTCCTTTACTCAACCCAAATAGTTGTAAATTTACTTGTTACAAACTATCCAGCATGGTAATTTTCTGTAATTAATAATTCCCTGCTTATTCTTTTTGGGAATTATAATTGCGGGGCAGTGTTATTATCAACATAATTTACTCCCCTCAAAATAGTTCACTTATTTAAGCGAATTGGTAAAAGCAAGTTTGTATCACTTTAATAATGGATAATATAATGAGAATAAAAACCTTCTGCCTGACTACACTGTGTCTTTTTTCATGGTCGGTTAGTGCTGCAAATGACGTATATGGAACTGTCGAGCAACTGATCACAAGATCGGGCGCTAGTGACGACCACGCAGTTTACTTTAGAGTTGAAGTAATGAGAGAGCTCTCTAATTTTGAAGCTTGTATCGGCAATGGTGATGAACTTACATGGCAATTAGACCTTTCTTCACCTGTAGCTCAATATCAATTTGATATTCTAAAAAAATCATATTCGGAGCGTTTGCCTGTTCGGATCATCGGACATGAGGATGTTTGCGCTAATGGTGAAGCTCAGTCCGATAAAATATTTGAGCTCAGCCCTTGGTCATGGAGTGAGTACTCAATGGAAAAAGTCGCAGAGTCCAAATAATCTGAGCCTTGGATAATTCATATCAATTTGGTAATTAGTTTTAGCGCTAATTGCGCTGAAATTACTTCTAGCATCCATTGCCATATATTGGTGTGCAAAGCCCTTCCTTGGGCTTTTTATGTGCGACAATTTCTTACAACATGTACGGATTTTTCGCCGGTGAAGCGTTACTAACTACAGGTCTTGATTGAATTTCCTCAAGCTTTTGTAAAATGTCTTTTAGCTGTTGCTGCTGGACTTGTTCAGCACTTGAGTTTGCTAAGGTATTTGTCAGCAAAGTGGTGACGGCTTCAAGCGCTTTTGCACTGCTATCATCAACGTGATTGTCGACTTGAATATGTGGTTGTGCCACCGCTTCTAAGCGCTCAGACAGGTTTTCAAATAGCGTATTTTGCTGCTGACCTTGTTGACCCAATGCTTGTTGTATTTGCGCTTGGGTGCTGAGCAAGTCATTGAGTTTGCCAAGGTTAGCGAGTAGCTGCTCGTTGTTCGCGGTGTGTTTGATGGTGTTTTGCAGCCCAGCAATTTCCTCTGCGACTTGTTGCTGTGAACCGATCAATTGCTTTAGCGGTGTAGCGTAAGGTTGCTGCGTTAAGGCCTCACGTAGCTCAGTTAACTGCGTGGCAAACTCTTGTTCATTAAACACCTGAGCCAATTGTTGCAACAGCGCACTGTAATCAAAGCTAAGCTGCTCTTTATCGAGTTTAGCGGCGATTTGCGAAAGGGATTTATTAACAAAGCTCAGCTGTTCAACGGCTAGCTGTGCAGGGCTACCCTCATCGCTATTGCGGTGCAGGCGGGCATATTCGGCCTTGATTTCATGCCAGCGCGTTGTTTCTTCAGCCGTTAAGGTACCGCGTAATTCAGCCAGTTTCAGTAAGTTTTCTTCGCTGCCTTTGCTAAGTGTTTGTGCTTCACCGCGATAGTGATCTTGAATTAGGTTTTCAAGTTCACTGTCATTCATGGCAGCAACTACCTTTTCAGCCATCTTATTCATGTTACGGTAACTGCCTTGTAGCTTAAACGGTGGCTCGGTTCGATAGCTATCATCTTGTGCTGCCGAGGCAATATATTGGGCATTTACTTTGAGCACGGTGTTGCGAATAATGAGCAGCTTTTTCAGTACGCTGACAATTTCATTCACTTGCGCTTGAGAGTAATTAAACTCCAATTCATTGATGGAGAGGTCTTCTCCGTCGGCAATGCGCACTAGCTTGTATAAGTCTTCCATACCACGATTAGCAAGTGGTGCAAGCACTGCATTGGAAGTGAGCGTATTTTCAATAAAGCTCATGGCAAATTCTTGTTCGCAGCCACTGAGGGTGTCACCGAGATTATAAATATCGGCTCGGTTGGCAAGCATATCAGGGATCTTAAAAGATTCACCGGATTCGGTGTAGGGGTTTCCTGCCATCACAACGGCAAACTTTTTGCCTCTGAGATCATAGGTTTTACTGCGGCCATTCCACACCCCGTCTATGCGTCTTGAACCGTCACATAAAGAGATGAACTTTTGTAAAAACTCGGGGTTGGTATGCTGAATATCGTCAAGGTACAGCATCACATTATTGCCCATCTCAAAGCTTTGGTTAATCTTCTCAATTTCTTTTGCGGCGGTCGCGTTGATGGCTTGAGCAGGATCTAAAGAGACTTGGTCGTGACCAATAGATGGACAGTTGACCTTAACAAAGGTGAGTCCTAAGCGGTTAGCCACATACTCTATTAACGTGGTTTTACCATAGCCCGGTGGGGAGATAAGCAGCAACATGCCCATCAAGTCGGTGCGCTTATTGTTTCCCGCAGCCCCAATTTGCTTTGCTAAGTTATCGCCAATAATAGGGAAGTAGACTTTGTCAATCAGCTGGTTACGTACAAATGAGCTTAGCGGTCTGGGTTTAAACTCATCCAATTGCAAGCGCTGCTTTTGTGCCTCAAGCACTTGCGCTTTTAGCTGTTGGTACTGTTTGTAGGCCGGAACATGAACCGTGAGATACTCGTTACTACGGGTAAAAAAGTCTGCATAATCTAGGTGTAGTACTTGGTTCTCGATACGTGGGTGTTGGCCCATCAAACCTGAAATTTCGGTTTTTATTTCGGCTTCTTTGACTTGGTATGTGATATCTAACTGGGTAGAAAGCAAAATGCAGTTAGCGGCCTCAAGCAAGGTCTCAGTACTTTCATTTTGCTTACTGCCATAGGCGCGCAGCCAGCTGCTTAACAGGCGGCATTTGTCCGCAAGTTTAGTCAAATGTGTTAATGAGTCTTCAAGCTGTTGCCAAACGCCTTTGGCCTTTGCCATCGAGATAAACTGCTCGCTGATGTGTTTTGCAGGTGAAGCTAAGTCAAATTGTCTCGGCTTGACTTGCTTGGCAAGGGCTTTAATTAAGTAAGTTGCGCTTAACTCGCCTGAAAAACGGTGTAGCTCGGTCAAATAGCTCGATAAATTTTGTTGGCAAAATGTGGTGATCTTTTCACTCAATTCTTTGCTTAGCTGTTGGCTAAAACTATGGTCATCTAACTTCGTTGCCATCAGCTCTGCTTGTGTAGCCTGAAACGCCAATTCAGCTAGCTCAGCCTTACTTTGCTGAGTATAAAATAGCTGTGCCGCAATTCGACAGCTAGCAGGGTAGACGAGTAACTCAAGCTGTCGTTTTTGTTTCAGTAAATTTGCTAAGATCAGGCTGGCATCTTGATCATGAATGCCTTTTTCATAACCTTCTTGATATCGGGGTTCTGCAAATTTTTGTACGATAGGCAGTAAACTTCCTTCATCAACGGCAAGTTCTAGATCTGCTTGACTAAAGTCGTTGCCATCTTGCTCCGCAGCCGCTAATACTTGAGCTGCTAAGTATTCGCCTCGATACAAGTGACGATTTTCTGAGATCAGGTTTTGCTGCCAATATTTGCTTGCGTCATTGAGCTGTTGATTGACCTTGGCGTCAGGAATAGGATCAAAATATTCAGTGCCAGTGAGGTGTAACATCAGCTCTTCACCACGAGGCAGTAAAGTCAAATCAAGAATTTGCTTATTGAAACTAAACGCATGTTTGCCGATTTTAACGGTATTGCCATCATCAATGTAAATATCTTGCTTGTCTCGCAAAGCGCGGATCGCTTGATCTTTGCAGGCCTTGAGTTTGGCTTGAATATCATCCGCTTTCACTTCATCGCTCAGGCTTTTTAGCTCTTGCGTTAAATCGCGAAGCTTGCCAATCATAGGATCGGAGGCAAAATAGCTATTGATGTCGTCTAAGGTTTTGAAACTTTGTGAGCGTCGCGTCACCCCCTGTAAAATCCGCTCGGCAGCGTTTGCTAGGCTCAGGGCGCGGCGCTGTCTTTCGTCAATGAGCTGCTGTTTGTGCGCCTCAAAGCTTTCATAAACGTCATCACGTTTAGCCAAGATCTCCGTTAAAAACTCATCATACTGACTAAATTGAGACTCGAGCTCTTCTAATTGAATAAGTAAGCGAGATAGTTGGTCGTCACATTGCTCTGGGGTTTTGGCCGCGCTTAGACCGCTGGTAATACTTTGGCTGAAAAGCTTAAAACGAGCCGCGAATTCGGCTTTTGCTTCAACACTGCCCACGCTCTTTTTCTGAATTTCTAATGCTGCTTTGGCGCGGTTTACTTGACCATAAATGGCGCTGACATCTTCCAAAATTTTAGTGCGCACACGGCTATCGTCAATATCGAGATCCAGCATGGTATGGTTGAGCAAATCAAGTTCGGCGCTTAAGGTTTCCAAGGTCGCCAAAAAGCCGTTAAGCTCGGTAACACTCTCTGTTTGCGCTCTGGCTTGCTCTAAGGAATCTAGCTGTTCGTAGTAGGGCGCCAGAGCACTATCTTGCTGCAAAAACTCCGCGGTTTTATGGCTTAAACTCAAGGTTTGCTCATCAATCTGCTGCTGCATGGCAGATAGCGCGTCAAGATTGATGTACTTCACTTCTTCAAGGCTTATCACTTTGCCTTTTAAGCGTTTGAGAGACTCTAAGCTCTGGACAAATTGCTCGGCTGTTTTAAAGCTATCAGGTCTTACCTCGCGAAGCACATCTTGCATGGCTTGTTCGATTTCGGCTTCTGCGCGCCTAGCGTCGGCCTCAATTTGGCTTACCTTTTCAAATTCGTCTAGTACCTGCTCCGAGGTTTCAAAAATTTCATGTAGTTTTGCTGTGACATCCGCAAAGTCCGCCTCGGCAAGCCAATGATAGCGGTCTAAGATACTGCGGGTGAGTGCAATTAAATCTTCATAATGAAAGACCGTGGGGCTTTGTTCGTTAATGGCTTTGAACACACTGTATAAATCAGAAATTGCACGTACTAAATCCGGATTGCCTATCCGGCCAAATAAGCCGGTTGCTCGAGGGGCTTGTGCGGCAAACTCGCTGCCACAAAATGGGCTTTGCCAGATTTGAATAGGGTGCACGCGCTCAGGCTCAGGCTCTGCTTTAAAGGTTAGCGCTAAGCCATCATCATAGATACCATAGCCATGACAATAGATAGGATTTTGCAGGTTTTTCTCAATAATATTGTAAGAGAAAAGTGCGTAACGACCCTCGTTTGGTTCGTAGAAGATATACAGTACATCTTCACCGTTGGGTGATTTGATCTGGCGATGGAAAACTAAATCGTCCAGTTGGTCGTCAAAATAGCGTGTTTGCCCCGATTGTAAATAATAGCCACCAGGAAAAATAATCCCTTGGTTCTCAGGTAATTGAACACAGGCACCACCCAGCGCATCTTGGCGCAATACCTGCTGGGTGCGGCAATTATAAATAAAATAACGCCACTGTTTTTCTCGGTAGGGAAGTAACTTTAACAGCACCATTTCGCCAACTTCGGCAAAACGTAAATCACAATCTGCAAGTGATTGGCTGGCGTCATCGACGGCTTCTTGATAAATACCTTCACCGCTTTGGGTATTGTTTTCTATTTTTACGGTGAGTTTGCCACCCGATACTTCAATAAACACTTTGTCGTTTACATTAATATGTGGGTGACGGCCTTCGACGTGATCGGCGCGGTCGGTTTTTTGCCATTCAAAGTCAAAGTTTTCCACTTCACCTATGTCACGCTCTCCTCGATTATCAATATAATCTAAGGTTTCGTCTTTGGCGATTTGCCAGCGGAACACACGAACATCGGAGAGCTTTTCGCCAATTTGAAATAGCGCAAAGAGCTTGTTTGATTTAACAAATAGATGTTGTAGCCGGGTGTCTTTGTAATATGTGTATAGTTCATCAAAGTCCCGTAAGAAACGTTGGTCAGTGAGGAATTTGGTTTCTTGCGGATAAGGTTCTATTTCGTAGTGGTCTTCTTGCAAGTGCAGCTTTTGTACGGTGAATACATCGCTGACTTGGGTATTTTGTTTAAGCCCCATAAACACATTGTAAGCAAAGATAAGCTTGTCGCCGATCAGCACGATATCGCGCGGTACACAGTTATGCTCAGTACGCACTCTTGCTCGACCTTTCACTTTAAGCTCGGTGCTTCCAAAAGTGTCAACACGCTGTTGGTTGAGTTTATCTATTTGGCTTTTTAGATCATTACCAAAGTTACCAAGTCGGCGCTTAATCAGTTGATAAGAGTCTTGTTCGAGCGTTCGCTCTGGCGCTTGTTGCGTTGCTTCCGTCATTCTTTACTTTCCTATTGTGCGCTGTCGCAAATGGGGGAGAGGAGCCAAGAAGATTGACTCCTCAAGGTTAATTACTCTAGTGGTTCGCTTTGTTTACTGCCATTTAACGAGCCGCCAAGTAACTTGAGTAGCTGCTGTTTGTCCGCATCTGAGCTATTACTTAGTTGTTGGAAGAACTTACTCATGTTGATGTTTTTTAGCGTTTCTGACGACGCATTAGCACCAGCTAATACCCCTTTTAGATCGTCCATCAAATTACGCTCACCGTTTAGGTGATCTTTGAATACGGTTTGTACCGTCTTACTTTCGCCGACTAAGCCGTCAATTGACTTGCCTACTGTGATGGCATTCATAAACTGGTTAAAGAACTGGCCGTCGCCGCCCATAAAGTTGATATCTGCACCGCTCAGCGCTTTACCTAATACTTCAGCCTGACTTGCAGAAACCTGCTTGTTCGCTTCGATATTCGCAAGCGTCAGTTCTTTCTGTTGGTTTAGCTGTAGTGTAAAGCCTTCGTATTCACGGGCGTCTTTATCCATCTTATTAAGTGCTTCCAGCTTCTCCGTAAGGCCTTTAGCTTCTGCCGACATCTTACGCTCAAGGTTGATAGCTTCTGCTTCACCTTGTTTTTCAATTGCCTCAGCCATTGCTGCTTGTACTTCAGCTTCTGCCAAACCAATTTCACGTTTGCCTTGTGCTTCGGCTTCACTTTGCTTCTTAGTTGCTTCAGCCATTGCTGCTTGTACTTCGGCCTCGGCACGGCCAATATCACGTTTACCTTGCGCTTCGGCTTCTAGTTTTTGCTGTAGCACTTTGGCATTTGTTTCGCCTTGTATCGCACTTGCAGTGGCTTTAGCCTTGATGATATCAGCCTCAGCAAGACCTGGTGCGGCAGCCTCAACCTGAGCAGCCTCTGCAAGAATTTTCTTCGACTCAGCGGTCTGGTTCGCAATACGCAGCTCCGCCGCAGCCATTTTTTCCATTTCTCGGGCTTTAAATTCAGCAGCTTGTTCTTTGGCTTTAGCTGCTTCAATATCTTTAACCAACGCCTCTTCGGCTTCTGCTTGAGCAAGAATAATTTTCGCTTGCTTTTCTCGTTCAGCTTCTGCAATACATTGTACGTCTTTGATACGCTCCTGTTCTTCAGCAACGGTTTTCTCTACGGCAACACGTTCGCGTTGGACATCGGCGATTTCTTTTTGCTCGACTTCCAGTGCTTTGGCTTTTTGGATACGTAAAATTTCGGTTTCGCGTTCGCGCTCAATAATTTCTATCTGGCGAGAGCGTGTGACTTTTTCTTCTTCGATGCCGAGTAAGCGAAGGCGATTTTGCTCTGCAACATCGATTTCACGCTGTTTATTGTGTTCTGCAATTGCAATTGCTTCGTCCGCTTTGAGGCGTGCTTCTTCGGCTTTTAAGCGCTCTTCATGCTTAACACGTTCAGCTTCTGCGGCTTCGCGAGCGCGCACTGATTCGATTTCACGGCGCTGTCTTGCGCTAGCGTCTTCTTTTTGTCTCTCGACTTCTGCGGCTTTTTCAAATGCTGCTTGGTTTTGGTTGTCGATTTGCGCTTTTTCATCGCATTTAAGCTGGTTAGTTTCCACGTTTTGGCGTGAGGTTTTTTCGGTAATACGGCGAATACCTTCAGCATCAAGAATGTTATTTGGATCTAACTTGTCGATTGAGGTTTGTTCAAGATAGTCAATTGCGACATCCTCTAACGTATAGCCAGATAAATCTTGTCCAATCACTTCTTTAATAGAATCTCGGAACTCGTTACGATGTGTAAATAGCTCCTCAAAATTCATGCGCTTACCAACGGTTTTCAAGGCTTCGGAGAATTTTGCCTCAAATAATGCTTGTAAGGTTTCTGGTGCCGATGCACGTGCACAGCCAACTTGTTTCGCAACGCGTAGGATATCTTCTTTGTTCTCGTTTACGCGAATGTAAAAAGTGATGGCGATGTCAGCACGGATATTGTCTTTACAGATCAGGCCGCTATTTTCACGACGCTCCAATACCATGCGGTTAGTTGAAATATCCATGACTTCCATTTTATGGATCACAGGTAGCACAATACCGCCCGTTGTTGTGACATCAGGCTCATTTTTCATCTTGTTGATGATCAATGCCTGACCCTGTTCGACCTTGCGGTAGAACTTTCCAATCAGAAGTAGAATGGCAAAAATAATGACGATGGATATGCCCACGATTGCGAGCACCGGTCCGAGGTTGTTTAGAAATTCCATGTTTTTTCCTGCGTTGCGCTATGTTGTTTGAGTTGGTACTAGCTATGCCAACTCGTTCCTAAATTCCGTTATTTTCCGTACTATTACCAAGGTTTAGCC
Organism: Pseudoalteromonas sp. Isolate6; assembly: GCF_022398435.1. Taxonomy (NCBI): domain Bacteria; kingdom Pseudomonadati; phylum Pseudomonadota; class Gammaproteobacteria; order Alteromonadales; family Pseudoalteromonadaceae; genus Pseudoalteromonas; species Pseudoalteromonas sp. Isolate6. The sequence continues at coordinate 13,452 of NZ_JAKEVK010000055.1, forward strand.
ACAATCGTGTAGCTATGTGTAAGGGGGTCATGTTCGATAAGTAAGGCATTGTCTCCTAGTGTGAAAGTGTTTTCTTCGTCCGAGCGCACTTCGATAAGTTGCTCTGTTCCTTGAATATATACTCTGGCTTGACCAAACGTGTTGTTAACTCTTGATGTTGCAATAACGCATTCGAGCCCAACCAGCGCTTGCTTTGATGTGGTTTCTTGGCTTTCGAAAAAGCGTCGTAGTGGCCTTACAATGACGGCGGTTAGTGGTAATGCAACAACGAGGCTGGCAAGCATAAATACCGTGCCCATCAGGTAGTAAAAAATGCCATTACCCAGCAGGTAAGCAAAAAACTGTTGCACATAAATACTGGTAATCCAGCCTAGCGCGATGATTAAACTCAATGAAATACTCACTGGGACACCACCAAAAGCGACCTCCCAAAAAGAACCAGAGCTTGCGCCTTCGGCTTCAATATCAACATCGCCTTCTAAGATATCGATATCAGCAAAACCAAGTAAAGCAATTAACCAGAACAACAGCACAATCAGTAGTAGTGTTGAAAAAATAACAGTGGGAAACGTAAATGCAGTATTTAAAAATTCCATTGCTGTTCCTTAGTTCCTTGTATTTCCATTTTTTGCGGTAGGGGGCCTATCAATGTTATTAGGTGTCTCTAATTTGTCAGAGCGATTGAATCCCCGTTCCGTATCATAGGATAGTGAGATGATTGAGTAAAGAGAATAGCGAGCAGATCCAATGAGCTTAAATGCCGCCGAAAATAAGCTATAGAAGCTAATCAATCAGCTTAAAAAACTATCCACGCGTAATGAGAAAATCCCACCTTGCGTTTCTAAAGTTGCCACACACGGACATATTATGTCAAACATTTTTTGCTGTAAAGATAAGCAGTTTATTCTGTTTATTGTAATAGTGAGAAAGCGTAATTGCTCAGAGGAAAGTACCAGAGTAAGTGCTAACTTGTGAGTCAGCACTAATAAAAATAACAGACTAAACGTTATCGAACAGGGTTTTTACTTTGTCTAAAGTAATGTCGATTTCAGAGACTTTTGCAGGCGCAATGAAAATCGTGTCATCGCCAGCAATGGTACCTAATACGCCATCTGCGGTACCTAAAGAGTCAAGTAATCTTGCAATTAATTGTGCAGCCCCCGGGCTGGTTCGAATTATAATCATCATTTCGTTGTGCATAATATCAACGACTAACTGACGCAAAGGACTTTTTGCTGTCGGTACGCTCATTTCTGCGGGTAAACAGTAAACCATTTCTTGCTTAGCATTGCGTGTACGTACAGCACCAAACTTGCTCAGCATGCGCGACACTTTACTCTGACTGACATTGTCAAACCCTTGTTGTTTTAGAGCATCAACAATTTCGCCTTGAGAGCCAAAGTTTTCTTCTTTTAAAATGGCTTTAAATGCTTTGATAAGTGCTTCTTGTTTTTCTTGCGGCTGCATAGTCTGTCTTCTTTTACGGCTAATCTTTAAATTCTACACAAAACCACTAAGATTCCCAAATTTGCGCGACCAAAATGACAGTCGTAAAGCATAAATAGACAAAGTGTCGCGATCTTTACACTTTTATTTAAGACATTAGTCAAAAAATCTCGAAAATAACCGTGATTAATTTGTGTTTAACAGCGCTTTTCATTATCTTTACTGCACACTCAATTCCACCTTCAAATTATGGAGAATTCAAATGAAAGTTGCTGTATTAGGTGCCGCTGGCGGTATCGGTCAAGCTCTATCTTTATTGCTTAAAAATGGTCTTCCAGCTGGCTCTGAGTTAGCGCTTTATGACGTTGCACCTGTTGTACCTGGTGTTGCAGTTGACTTATCTCACATCCCAACTGCGGTAAAAGTAGCGGGTTATGGTAAAGACGACCTAGACCCAGCTCTTGCTGGTGCTGACGTAGTGCTTATCCCAGCTGGTATGCCTCGTAAGCCTGGTATGGACCGTGCTGACCTATTCAACGTTAACGCAGGTATCATCAAGACACTTGCTGAAGGTATCGTTAGAAACTGCCCTAAAGCACTTGTTGGTATCATCACAAACCCAGTAAATGGCACGGTACCAATCGTTGCTGAAGTGTTCAAAAAAGCAGGTACTTATGATCCAGCTCGCGTATTCGGTGTAACAACGCTTGACGTTATCCGCGCTGAAACTTTTATCGCAGAGCTTAAAGGTCTAGACGTTGCTGAAGTTAAGATCCCAGTAATTGGTGGTCACTCAGGTACTACAATTCTACCTCTACTTTCTCAAGTTGAAGGTGTTGAGTTCACTGACGAAGAAGTTGCTTCACTAACAACTCGTATCCAAAACGCGGGTACTGAAGTGGTTGAAGCTAAAGCGGGTGGCGGTTCAGCGACACTTTCAATGGGTGCAGCAGCAGCACGTTTCTGCTTCTCACTAGTGAAAGGCTTACAAGGTGAAGAAGTACTTGAGTACGCATACGTTGAAGGTAACACAGGCGACGCAACATTCTTTGCACAGCCAGTCATCCTTGGTAAAAACGGTGTAGAGAAGTTACTTCCTTACGGTGAGCTAAGCGCGTTTGAGCAAAAAGCAAAAGACGACATGCTAGCGACACTTGAAAAAGACATCAAAGAAGGTGTTGATTTCATGGCGTAAGCCAAATTGATACAAAAAACCAGTCGCTTCACAGTGACTGGTTTTTTTTATGCTTGATTCTTCTTAGTGAAGAATACGTGCTCTGATAGTGCCTTCAACCGCACTTAACTCTTTCAACGCCACTTCAGAGTGGTCACTATCGACGTCGATAACCACGTAACCAATAGATTCATCCGTTTGTAGGTATTGCGCCGCTATATTGATACCGTGCTGAGCGAACGCTTGGTTGATTTGCGTTAGTACGCCTGGGCGGTTTACGTGTACGTGCAATAAACGACTTCGGTTTGATAATTCAGGTAGAGAAACCTCAGGGAAGTTAACAGCCGTGACTGTTGAACCGTTATCTGAATACTTCGCCAACTTACCCGCGACTTCCACACCGATGTTTTCTTGTGCTTCTTGGGTAGAACCACCAACGTGTGGGGTTAGCAGAACATTATCAAACTCGCGTAGTGGTGAGACGAATTCTTCATGATTAGATTTTGGCTCAACGGGGAATACATCGATAGCAGCGCCGGAAAGTTTCTTAGCCGCTAATGCTTCAGCTAAGGCGTCGATATCAACAACCGTTCCACGTGATGCGTTAATTAGGATTGCGCCTTGCTTCATCACTTCAATTTCAGCCATGCCAATAAGATTTTTGGTTTGTGGCGTCTCTGGTACATGTAAACTGACTACGTCCGCTCTTTGCAGCAGTTGCGTAAGCGTGTGTAACTGCGTTGCATTGCCGAGCGTTAACTTATCTTCGATGTCATAAAACTCGACGTTCATACCGATATTCTCAGCCATAATGCCGAGCTGGGTGCCGATGTGACCATAACCGATAATACCCAGCGTTTTACCACGGGCTTCGTACGAGCCGTCGGCAGATTTATCCCACTCTCCGCGATGCGCTTTTGCGTTACGTTCAGGAACACGGCGCAGTAACAAGAGAATTTCACCTAATACGAGCTCAGCTACAGAGCGGGTGTTAGAAAATGGGGCGTTGAATACGGCGATACCACGTTTTTTAGCAGCATCTAAATCTACTTGGTTGGTGCCGATGCAGAAGCAGCCAATAGCGACCAGCTTTTCAGCCTGTTCTAGTACTGCCTCTGTAAGGTGGGTACGTGAGCGGATCCCGACAAAGTGAGCATCTTTGATCCGCTCGATCAGCTCAGGCTCCGGTAAGGATGTTTTAACGTAGTCTATGTTGCTATAACCGTTGCGCTTTAGTGTCTCAACGGCGCTTTGATGTACGCCTTCTAATAACAAAATTCGAATTTTATCCTTTGATAACGAAACCTTGCTCATCTGTAATCTCACTAGTTGATTTTAGGCCCTTCTGGAGTGCCTGTTATTACAACGTCAGCGCCACGTGCGGCAAATAAGCCGTTAGTCACAACGCCAACAATCTGGTTAATTTTTTCTTCAAGCGCTTTTGCTGCGCTAATTTCTAGGCCATGCACATCAAGAATGACATTGCCGTTATCTGTGATAACGCCTTGGCGGTAAACCGGATCGCCACCTAGTTTTAGTAACTCTCTTGCCACGTAGCTACGCGCCATTGGGATCACTTCAACAGGTAGTGGAAATGCGCCTAGCGTCTCAACATGCTTTGTATTATCAACGATACAAACAAATTTCTTGGCAACTGCTGCAACGATTTTCTCGCGCGTCAGTGCTGCGCCACCACCTTTTATCATTTCGTTGGTGCTATTGATTTCATCTGCGCCATCGACATATACCGCAAGCTCTGACACATCGTTTAACTCGAAAACTTCAATACCAAGTGCTTTTAGCTTCTCTGTTGAAGCTTCAGAGCTTGATACTGCCCCTTTGATTTGATCCTTGATACTGCCAAGCGCATCAATAAAGTGGTTTACCGTTGAGCCTGTACCAACCCCAACAATGGTGTTTTCTTCTACATAGTTCAAAGCTGCCCATGCTGCGGCTTTTTTCATTTCATCTTGAGTCATAACGCTACACTTAGTTGTCATTGAAGTTGTATGGAGTATAACTCAATCAAAGTGTCAGCGTCATGGTCAAAAGCACCTCAAAATGCGCTTAACTATTTGCCTGCTCAATTATTTTTTGGCCAAGTGTACAGTTTGGTTGGAGTGAGGATAGTTGGGAGCGGTACATCCCAAGCAGCTGTTGGTAAGCTTGGAACTTGCTGGCAATCATGAGCAAGACCAACAAGTGCTGGTTTAGCTCGCTGCTCAGCGTAGTGTAACGCCAATGTTCTATCGTAGTACCCACCGCCCATACCGAGGCGATTACCTTGCTCATCAAAAGCAACCAGAGGCATCAAAAGTAAATCCAATGATGCAAGCGGTGCTACTGCTGAGCAATCTAACTTAGGTTCCAAGATAGCATAGCGATTTGCCTTCATGGGTGAGTTTTTTTCATACTTCTGGAAGAGCAGATTAGCATGATTAAAGGGGTGGATTACAGGTAAGAAAACGTGGTGTTTTTTATCCCAAAGAGATTGAATTAAAAGGGATGTATCTAGTTCGCCATCGTTTTGTATATAGACCCCTACATTGGCATTTTTAGGTAGCTCTATATGTTGAAAAAAATTAATGTTTAGGTTTGTCGCAGCTGCTCTCTGTTGCTCTGCTGACAGCGAATTTCTTGCGTTTCTAATCATTTTTCTCAAATTAGTACGATCAACTTGAGATTTATTTATGTTGCTATTAGTTTTATTCATTCTAGCGCGAGCCACTCAGGGAAAAACAGACTTACGCCAAGCAGAATAAATAATACAATGAGTACAGCGAGCAGATAATATAGCCAAGTCTTCGATTTAGCAGGAGGGCTAGGTTCAAAGTCCAACTCATCGAATAGTTCTTTAGACTCCCACTCTTCGTCTGCTGTATCTTCAATTTCAGTATGAGTGGTGGGGGCTATGCGCTGTTCAAGTTCCTCTAATCGCTCTTCGATACGTATTAGACTGCTCGTAATGTAATCTAGCGCTTCAAATACGCGCTCTTGATCTGCATTGGTTGGTGCGGCGGTTGTTTGGCCTTGCAGCTTGGCATTGATCCCAGCGCTTGCAAGTAATTTTACCTGTTTCAACGCTTTGGTTTTATCTGCAGGAGCAAACAAGTTTTTGCCAGCGTAAAATTGCTGAATCTTTGAGGGTGAGGTTTTCAACCGTTCTGCCATTGCGATAGCGGCGCTTTGTTGATCCTTACCGTCGGCCATGCCAACGAAGACGACTTTAAACTGCTCGTTCATGGTGCGTGCCTAAGTTGTAGAGAGATTGTATTGAGTATATCTAGATTATAGGTAACTGTAGACGGATAAAAGAAAATTTTTACAATCTGGTGCACGTTAAGATAAGTGACCGCTTGCGCGGCCACAGTTGGTTGGAAATTTAGTAAAGCGCTGACTGATCCACTTTTGGTGTTGTTTTTAAGATAAACTTGCGGAGATCTTCGTTCGACTTTTGTAAATCTTCATGACGCAGGTACATCATGTGCCCGGAGCGATAACCTTTAAAGCTTAAGCGATCACGCATTTTTCCGCTCGGATCGAGTTGCCACATATTGTATTTGGCATCAAAGTAATTCGTTGCGCCATCGTAATAGCCAGATTGGATCATCACGTTTAGGTAAGGGTTTTGTGCCATTGCTAGTCGTAATTGCTCACCGACATTATTATCGCTGTTATCCCAAGGGTGAACGGAGCCAAACATATTGTATTTTACATCGGTTTTATAGTTGAGCTCGGTTGCGAAGTAATGGTTAATCGCAGGGGTAAATGAATGCAGCCAAGAGGTTAGCTCAGGCCAATAATCAGGGCGAGAACCAGCGTCTCTTTTATCAATACCAAGATAGCGTGAGTCTAATCGGCCTAGCGTATAGCCACGGTCACGCAACAGTTCTTTCCAAAATGCCGCAGTAGGAATATCTAGGTTGTTTTGAGCCACAAAACGTTCGCTTAAACCACTATATTTAGCGACGGCCTGTGTCACACTTTGCCTTTCTTGGGGGCTGATAAATGCGCCTTTGGCGAGTGCGGGAAGATATTTTTCAATCGTATATTGTTCAACCTCAGCCAGTACTTCCAGTAAATCTTTATTTTGCAATTCAGAAGACAACGCTTTGTGGTACCAAGCGGCAGCAGCGTAATATGGCAAACGGTTTGCTACTTTAACAGGACCTTCTCGCTTAATGCCGATCTCCGTCGGAGATACCAACACCACGCCATTGAGATAAAGCCACTGATTGTTTTGCATCGCGTGCGCAAGGCCTGACACTCGAGTCGTGCCGTAGCTCTCACCAATCAGGTACTTAGGGGAAAGCATGCGCTCATTGCGGTGAATAAATGTATTGAGCCATTCGGCTAAGTACTTAACGTCAGCATTGACGCCAAAAAACATCTTTGTTTGTTCGGCTTTAGTCGGATATTTACCTTCAGCATTTTTTAGTACGCGAGAATAACCTGTGTTGACTGGGTTTACATAAACAATATCGGCAACATCTAGCACTGAATATGGGTTGTCTTTCAGGCCGTAAGGCTGCAATGGGTACCCTTCGTCATCAATTTTTAATACTCTTGGGCCAGTATAGGCAATGTGCATCCACACGGAAGCAGAGCCAGGACCACCGTTAAATGATATCAATAGCGGTCGCTTGCTCATATCTTTGATTTTTGTGCGCTTATAGTACGTGTAATGCAGCGTTGCAACTGCATCGCCGTTTTCGTTCCACACCGGCTGCGTGCCCGTTGTCGCGGTATAGTTAATACGTTCGCCTTTTATTTCGGCTCTATGCTCAGTTGTTATTTTATGATCTATCTCAATGGCGCGGTTGTGCTCTTCAGCTATGCTTGGCCTCGAGAGTAGAGCACAGCTCACGATCAATAGGGGCAGTAGTTTTTTCATTGCTTCCTCGGTAATGCAATAAGTGTGTCTGCATTAAAGAAGTATTTCACCCGAAATTCAAAGTCATTGAGACAAACTGAACAAAAAAAACGGCAAGTTTGAAAAAATAGGCTGTTGTAACCTCACATATCGAAAAGTAACGAATTTGAGCCGATTTGGTTTTTTTTGGTTCAAGATTCGCGTATATTTGGTACTTAATTATGTAGTAATAAAGTATTTAGCCCCGTTAAATTCTTGTTTCACTGCGCTTCTCGTTGTACTTAAGAGATTTCATTCCATGCAAAGAATTTTAATTGTTGAAGACAGTAAAGTCGTACAACAGGTATTGCGACATCTTGCTGCCCAGCATCTTGATGTTGAAATAGATTTTGCTTGGTCCCTCAAGGAAAGTAAGGCCTTTTTAGCACAGCACCAATATACATTGGCGCTGGTTGATTTAACGCTGCCCGATGCGATGGACGCAGAGGTCGTGCAGCTTACGCTCAGTCATAAAATCCCCACCGTGGTGCTGACTTCAAAAATAGATGAATATAGCCGCCAGCAAATGCTTGAAATGGGTGTGGTGGACTATGTGATTAAAGACAACCGCGATTCATATCTATATGCGGTTAAGTTAGCATCTAGATTGTTGAGAAACCAAGGTTGCAAGGCGTTGATAGCCGATGATTCTGTGATTAGTCGAGCGGTAATGAAGCAAATGCTTGAAAAGCAATTATTTACGGTGCTTGAGGCAGAAGATGGTGAACAGGCACTGGAGATGTTGCTATCTGACCATGAAATTAAACTGCTACTGACTGACTTTGCAATGCCGACGATGGATGGTTTTGAGCTGGTGAAATCCGTTCGCAATAGTCGTGGGCGAGATGAGTTGGCCATCATCGGTTTGTCTGGCGCCGGAAGCCATGGCTTGTCAGCAAAGTTTATCAAATACGGCGCCAATGACTTTTTGGCAAAGCCGTTTATGAGTGAAGAGTTTCATTGCCGTATCATGCAGACGATGGAACAGCTTAATTTGATTGCAGAAATCAAAGAATATGCCCATCGAGACTATTTAACAGGACTTTATAATCGCCGCTATTTCTGTCAGCAAGCGGAGCGTTTAATCAAAAACAAGCCGGGTCAGCATATATTGGCATTGTTAGACCTCGATCACTTTAAATCTATTAATGATCAATATGGCCATGAAAGCGGTGATGATGTACTTAAACAGGTCGCTGATTTACTGCGTAGTGCATTTGGCCACTATATTGTCGCACGTATTGGTGGCGAAGAGTTTGCGTTACTCATTCCAAGCTCCGATATGAAGGTGGCGCAGCAAATGTTGGAAGATTTCCGGGAACGTCTTGCTCAGCAGGCATTTAATATCCCAGCAGGTAAGTATTATTGCACCATCAGTATTGGCCTCGCCGCTTGCCAATCAAAGAGTTTAAGCGAAGTGATGCGCAAGGCAGATAAGGCCCTTTATAAAGCGAAAGACAAACAACGCAATTGCGTTATTGCGCATTAGTTTTTCGTTATTTGTGTGCTTATGCACCAACTCTGTTCAGTCTTAATATCAATGCACCTAGATGGTGCATTTTTTATGCGTAAAATTCCATCCCCCACTTTAATTCATTGTTAATTAAGGAATAAAAAATTTGGCACAAAGGTTGGATTACTGCATACAACAGGATCAACTGTCCTAAGGGGACTCAGCATGAAAATGATAAGTGCAATAATAAAACCATTTAAGCTTGATGAGGTACGTGAAGCGTTAGCCGATCTGGGGATTGAAGGCATGACGGTTGTTGACGTTAAAGGGTTCGGACGTCAGCGCGGCCATACCGAACTGTATCGCGGTGCAGAATATCAAGTCGATTTCATTCCAAAAATAAAAATAGAAATTGCGACGTTAAGCGAAAACGCTGAGCGCGTTGTGGAAACGGTTACAAAGGCTGCATTCACTGGAAAAATTGGTGACGGAAAAATCTTTGTTTACGACTTAGACCAAGTTGTTCGGATCCGTACCGGCGAACTTGATGAAGAAGCCATTTAAGGGGAGCCAAGCGATGGAAAATACAATAATAGAACTACAATTTTCATTAAATACTTTTTACTCTCTGATCTCTGGCGTCTTAGTTATGTGGATGGCAGCCGGATTCGCTATGCTTGAAGCGGGATTAGTACGCTCAAAAAATACCACTGAAATCCTCACCAAGAACGTCGCGCTGTACGCTATTGCTTGTACTATGTATCTGCTTATTGGTTACAACATCATGTATGTTGATAATGCCGAAGGTGGGGTTTTACCAAGTCTTGGCACGCTCATTGGCAGTGCTGCTGACGACGCCGACCATGCGCTGCAATCTGACTTTTTCTTCCAAGTGGTATTTGTTGCAACGGCTATGTCAATTGTCTCGGGCGCTGTTGCCGAGCGTATGAAATTGTGGGCGTTTTTAGCATTTTGTGTGGTGTTAACTGGCTTTATCTACCCGCTAGAAGGTTATTGGACATGGGGCGGTGGTTTCTTATCTGAGCTTGGCTTTGTTGATTTTGCAGGTTCTGCCATTGTACATGGTGCTGGCGCTGCAGCTGCACTTGCGGGTGTCCTGTTACTTGGTGCACGTAAGGGCAAGTATGGAAAAAACGGTGAGATCTATCCAATTCCTGGTTCCAACATGCCCCTGGCGACACTTGGCACCTTTATTTTGTGGATGGGATGGTTTGGCTTTAACGGTGGTTCTCAACTGTTCCTTGCTGATAAAGAAAATGCCATTGCTGTCAGCCAAATCATGTTAAATACCAATGCGGCGGCGGCGGCAGGTGCGGTTGCTGCACTGTTGGTGTGTAAATTAATGTGGGGCAAGGCAGATTTAACTATGGTGCTAAATGGTGCACTAGCAGGTCTGGTGACCATTACCGCTGAGCCTGCCTCTCCAACACCTGTATTAGCACTGATCCTTGGGGCGCTAGGTGGTGCATTGGTAGTGTTTAGTATCGTTGCGCTAGACAAAGCAAAAATTGATGATCCTGTCGGTGCTATTTCTGTTCACGGTATATGTGGTGCGCTAGGTGTGATGATGGTGCCATTTTCAAACTCAGACGCCACTTTCCAAGGTCAGGCTGTGGGACTTATTACCATTTTAGGTTTTGTTTTCATTGCTTCTTATATTGTCTGGAGTGTATTGAAAGCGAGCATGGGGATCCGCGTTGGCGAAGAAGAAGAGCTAAGTGGTATGGATCAACATGATTGTGGCGTAGATGCCTATCCCGAGTTCGTGACAGTTCGCGGACAGTAATACCAATTTGGCTCTCGGTCAATATTGTAAAGTTCTCGTTGTCTAAACAAAGTGAGTCCAGTAGGACTCACTTTTC
>NZ_JAKEVK010000056.1:0-24151 GCF_022398435.1 Pseudoalteromonas sp. Isolate6
TAATATAATTAGACTGAAATAGTGAGTCATCAATATTACTTACTACTCCCTGTGTATAGTTGAGGGACTTACCCGCTTCCGAAGTGATATCGACAACACTAAGCAAGCGATAAAGTCTTAATGGGATTACGCTAGTTGGTGTTGTTCCTTGGTTTTTAACCGTTATCGTTGCGCTGCCAGATAAACGGCTTGTTTGTGTATGTATGTTGAGATCGAGATGATAGTTGGTTGCAAATATTTCTATTTTTTTAATACTGGAGAGCTCGTTTGCTGAAACAGAAATGCAGCTTAGCCACAAAAAAATACGTAGCAAATACATGGTCTATCCTTAATATTATTTTGTTGTTTTAACAAAAATAGAGCGGAAGACGTATTTTTACTACGATATTTTTTTGTATCATTGTTTTAGATCAAAAAACCAAAACCTGTTAATCACTATAACTGTTTAGGCTCTCGTACCAAATATTTTGTCACCGGCGTCGCCTAGACCTGGCACAATATATCCTTTTTCATTTAGATGACTATCCAGTGAAGCGGTATAAATTTCAACATCAGGATGTGCTTCTTCCACCAGTTTTACTCCTTCTGGCGCTGCCACAAGCACAATCGCCCTGATCTCTTTTGAACCTGCTTTTTTTAGCATGTCGATAGTAGCGATCAGTGAGCCACCAGTCGCAAGCATTGGATCAATAACCAAAGCAAGTCTGGCATCAATATTTCCCACCAATTTCTCGAAATAAGGCACAGGCTCAAGCGTTTCTTCGTTACGCTGTAAACCCACAACACTCACTTTAGCCGCTGGGATCAACTGCAATATACCATCTAGCATTCCCAAACCAGCTCTTAAAATTGGCACCAAGGTGATCTTTTTGCCCGTCAGCCTTTTAACTGTTAATTCGTTACCGTCCCAAGCGGAGATGACCTGATCGCTCAACGTCAAATCTTTTGTTGCTTCGTAAGTGAGTAAGTTGCCAACTTCCGAGACAATTTCGCGAAAGTTTTTAGTTGATATGCCCTGCTCGCGTAACAGCCCAAGTTTATGCTGAACTAACGGGTGATCAATTACATGTAATGCCATGACTACGTATCCTTATAAACTGCTAAAGAAATCTTCAGGTTTGTGCCTTGTAGGCTTAGTACACTGTACTGTAGGCGTGCCTAAATAAAGATAGCCAACGATTTCATCTTTTTCATCGAGACCAAGTTGCTTTTTCACTTCTGGACTCTGAGCAAAGTAGCCCGTTCGCCACACACCAGACAACCCCTGTGCAAAAGCGGCTTGCTGCATAGCAAGTACACTACAACCGGCACTTTGAATTTGCTCAATACGAGGCACTTTTGGATGTTCTTGATAAGGAGATATTGCGATGATCAACATTGGCGCGCGCTCTGGCAATTGTCTCGCTCTATCTATTACCCGTTGCTCTTGTTGCTCTTTCACCGCCGCTTGATAGTAGATTTCACCTAGCTTTTCGCGGCCTTTTTCTTCTACTGTAATAAATCTAAACGGTGTTAAGCCACCATGATCTGGCACTTTTAGTGCCGCTTTTTTAATGATTTCTAACTGAGCTGGATTAGGTCCAGGAAAAGACAGGTTGCTATCTGACTGGCGTGTTAAGAGTAATTCTATGGCGTCCATTAACTCGTCCCGTGTTGTGCCTTCAAAATGGCCGTGAATTATACTAATTTAACTTAATACTTGCCTCGAAATAGGCTATCTAATTAAGCAAATTGCCGTTACATGGTGACAGTCTACCATTTTACCTTAAATTCGACCACGCAACATCACGGTTTATGGTTGCATCCTTGCTATAACCTATTTTTTATACGGGGACTAAATCACGTTGTTTTCTTTCTAAAAGTAGTCTCAACCAATAATCGACACTGACATAACGTCCACCACCGGTAAAAAATAGCGATAGCAGTAACACAAAGTAAGTAGCTGCAAATTCAATTCCATTGTTCAAAATCACAATATTGCCTTTTTCGTATAGATAACTTGGTTTGCCATTTTCTTCGACAATCTCTTTAATTAAATCCAAACGCTGCTTTGCATCTACACTATTTTTTAAGCTCACTTTTGCTTCTTCAAAGCCAAGCCAATCTAATACTTTAGCCGCGCTAGTATCAGGATTTGTTGGTGTAACCGAAAACCAGCCGTGTTCCAAATGAACCGTAGTGGCAGCAACAACCATAGTCACCATGAGCGGAATTGATACTAAGCGTGTAAGCAAGCCGAATAAAATTAACCAACCACCTAAAAACTCCGTCCATGCGGCTAGAAAGGCAAGCAAGTCAGGAAAAGGCAGACCTAAACCCCATTCACTATTACCAAACCAAGCAACAATATTCGGATCGGCGAGGAGACTTTGCAAAAATGTCGCGTCTGGATTGGTCAAATTCAACTTATTATAACCTGCAATGATCATAACAGGCGCGAGAATAAGTCGCATAAGCAATGGTGCAAGACCAGAAAAATATTGAAATAAATGTTGTAATTGCCGATACAGCTTTAGTAGGTTGGTAAACATATGCGGTCCATAGTTGATGTTTGAATTATCAGTATAGACCGCAGATTGGGTTGGATTATTTCGTTAGATCTTTCTTGCTACCTGAAGTGCCTCTGCAATCGCTCGCTTAGCATCAATCGCTGCAGCCAATTTGGCCCCACCGATAACGTGCTGATTCTCAGGAAGTGCCTCTTTATCGAACAAGCTATCGTTAGAAACTTGTCCAATACAAGCAATGACCGTATCTACATCTAACAGTTGTTCTTCACCTGCCACTCTCACAGTCAAACCTTGATTATCAAAGCTTATATATTCGCATTCCGCAATTTGCTGAACATTGTGATGTTTTGCAACGGCTCTGTGGATCCAGCCGGTAGTCTTACCTAAGTCTTTACCAAAACGTCCTTCAGAGCGTTTTAACATATAAATTGGCCTTTGCTCTTGTGATGGTTGCGCTTCACATTCTATTCCCCACTGTGATTTAAAATCAGGAATAGTTTGTTCTCGCTGTTCAGTTAAAAACGCTACCATGTCAAAGCCAATACCACCTGCACCTAAAATGGCAATTTTATTGCCCAGTTCTACTTCACCTTTAATCACTTCGTCATAGGCAAACACACGTTTCCCATCTGCACACTCTATTTTCGACATACGCGGGCTTACACCCGTTGCAAATACCACATCATCAAACGCGTTTGCCATTGTTTCTTCGTATGGTGTATTTAGGCAAAGCTCAACACCTAAGCGATTTATTTCGCTGACATAGTATTTAAGCGTATGTTGGAAGTCTTCTTTACCGGGTATTCGCATCGCTAAATTAAACTGGCCACCTAATTCACTACCTTTATCAATTAACTTAACTTGGTGGCCTTTTTTGGCGAGATAGTGACTTACAGACAACCCAGCAGGTCCTGCGCCAACAACGAGTACTTGTTTTTTCCTTTGAGCGCTCTGAAGTGGATAATCCAATTCAAATCCCGCTTGTGGATTCACCAAACATGTTGCTCGTTTGCCCTTAAATACATGGTCTAAACAACCCTGATTACAGCCGATGCAAATATTGATTTGCTCCGAGCGCTGCTCTTGATATTTATTAAAGAATTCAGGATCAGCCAGTAACGGACGCGCCATAGAAATAAGGTCAGCATCTCCTTTAGCTAAAATGTCATTAGCAAGATCTGGGGTGTTAATCCTATTTACCGCGACAACAGGTATATCAACGGCTTGTTTTAATCTATGTGACGCTTCACGATAGGCACCAGGAGGCACCATCGACGCAATTGTTGGAACACGCGCTTCGTGCCAACCGATTCCGGTGTTAAGAATATCTACACCGGCTGCGACCAAAGCTTTGGCTTGCAGCACTACTTCTTCTGGTGTTGAGCCATTTGGGATTAAGTCCATGACCGACAGACGAAACACGATTATGAACTTATCGCTCACTTTTGCTCTAACCGCTTTTACAATATCTGTTGCCAATCGCATTCTGTTTTCTAAGCTACCACCATACTCATCGGTGCGTTTATTGGTATGCTCCGCCATAAACTCATTGATTAAATAACCCTCTGAGCCCATGATCTCCACACCATCGTAGCCTGCTTTTTCGGCCAATTTAGCTGAGTGAGCAAAGTCTTTAATCGTGCCTTTAATAGCACTTACGCTCATTGCTTTTGGTTTATATGGATTAATCGGCGCTTTAATCGCACTTGGTGCGGTGTTGAATGGATGATAAGCGTAGCGCCCTGCATGTAGTAACTGTAGACAAATTTTGCCACCATGCTTATGTACTACATCAGTGTATGCTTTATGTTTAATTACATCGTATAACGAGTTAAAAGAAGAAGAAATTGGTGTCAACTTACCGCGCAAGTTTGGACTGTAGCCTCCGGTTACAATAAGACCTACTCCGCCTTTTGCCCGCTCCTCATAAAATGCAGCGAGTCGCTTTCGGTTATGCCACCCCTCTTCAAGCCCGGTATGCATTGATCCCATTACCAAGCGATTTCGTAAACTGGTATGTTTAAGTTGTAATTCTTGTTCTAACATTTGCCGCCCCACAAAACTGGTCTTACCTGTGAACATTAACGTTTTTTTATTATTTGGCAAGTGTTAAGAAGAAAGAAATTAACGAATTTGGCAGCATTGGCGATATTTCAATCATGAAAATACTTCGTTACGTTTTTCTATTATTCATGAAACTCGCTCTGATATATGATAAACGTATAGAGTTGTATTGAAGTTAAGCATAAGGGATCATTTTGAAATTGATAGCGAATATTTTTAAGGGCATTTGGGCCACACTGAACTTTTCCAGGCGATTGATTCTAAATCTGCTGTTTTTGTTCATTCTTATCGCCATAGTGATAAGCATTGTATCGGACGAAGATCAGGTTAAGGTCGAAAATAAAAGCGTATTACGCTTAAACCTGAACGGTATCATAGTCGAGCAATTGACTTATGTTGATCCTATTGACGCAGCAATGAGTGACGCCTTTGGCGATTCAGAAGAGCCAAGTGAAATTCTATTAGATGATATTATCGATGTTATCAATAGTGCGGCTAAAGACGACCGAATCACAGTGATGTACCTTGATTTACAACGTCTTCATAGCGCCCATCTCGACAAATTACGAGATATTAAAGACGCGCTCTCGCAGTTTAAGGCTGCAGGCAAAAAAATCTACGCTCACGGCGCTTATTACACTCAAGCTCAATATTATCTCGCCTCGATAGCCGATGAAATTTCTTTACATCCATATGGGGGAGTTAATATCACTGGGTTTGGTATGTATCCGCTGTACTTCAAAGAAGCCCTTGATAAGCTGAAAGTTACGCAACATATCTTCCGCGTTGGCACTTACAAATCAGCTGTTGAGCCTTTTATTCGCAGCGACATGTCACCAGAAGCAAAAGAATCAAACCTTGGGTGGATCACCCCACTTTGGACACAATACAAAACAGAAGTCGCCGAAAACCGCGGTTTTGATACAGCTAATTTTGATGAAACCTTCGCAGCATTAACCGATAAAATGGAAGCCGCCCAAGGCGATTCAGCAAAATATGCTATCGACAACCAATGGGTCGATGCATTAACGACCAATCAGGCATTTGCACAAAAACTGATCGATGAAGTTGGTCTCGATGCAAAAGGAAAATCTTTTAAACAGGTCTCGTTCAATCAATATCTATCGACAATGCCGCCTAAAGAGTTTGCAGAAAACCCATTTACTGAAAAAGTCGCAGTGGTTGTTGCTAAAGGTCAGATCTCTGATGGCAAGCGTAAAGCGGGTGCTATCGGTGGTGATTCAACAGCTGCATTACTTAAAAAGGCTCGCCTTAACGACAAGGTAAAAGCAGTTGTATTAAGAATTGACTCTGGCGGTGGTAGCATGTTTGCTTCGGAAACCATTCGTAATGAGGTTATTGCATTAAAAGCCGCTGGAAAACCCGTGATAGCATCAATGGGTTCAGTTGCAGCTTCTGGCGGTTATTGGATTGCGGCATCAGCTAATGAAATTTGGGCTTCTCCAAGTACAATTACGGGCTCCATCGGTGTCTTTGGCATGATCATGACCTTTGAAAATGCAGCAAACTCATTAGGAATTTACTCTGATGGTGTTGCGACAACCGAATTGAAAGGTCAATCCCCATTCAGAGGAATAGACGGAGGCTATAAAAACCTTATCCAAATGGGGGTTGAAGATGCCTATGATAAGTTTATTTCCATGGTCGCGACTGAGCGAAATCTTGATAAATCAGCCGTTAATGATGTTGCGCAAGGACGTGTATGGCTAGCAACTCAGGCGCTTGATTTTGGCTTAGTTGATAAGTTAGGTAACAAGAATGATGCCATTGAAGCGGCCGCAAATCTTGCTAATTTAGAGATGTATGATGTTATCACTATTGAACAAACACTCACCGAGCAAGAAAAGCTGATGCAGCAATTATTTGGTGCATCAATGGTGCAAAGCGCCATTCGTGCCTTTGTACCCGAGCAATCTATTTTTGCTAAAACTGCACTGAACGCCCTAGACAGCGTTAGTAATACAATCGAAATACAAACTCAAATGTTAGGCCAGCTTAACGATCCTAACCATGTCTATACGCTTTGCTTAGTGTGTAACGTTTCACCTGAGTGAAATCAATTAAGCACTGCAATTGTGGTGCTGTAATTGTTATACTAAGCCCAGATTTTATTCTGGGCTTTTTTATGAAAAGAAAAAAAATATATATCGCCTATACCGGTGGTACCATTGGTATGAAGCAATCCAGTCGCGGTTACGTTCCGGTTGCAGGATATCTAACAGATACGGTGAAAAATAATGCTGAGTTTACTCGCGATGAAATGCCGCTATTTGATATTCATGAATATTGCCCGTTAATTGATTCATCAGATATGTCACCGCATCACTGGCAACTTATCGCAGATGATATTCAATCAAAATATCACGACTATGATGGCTTTGTGGTGCTTCATGGCACAGATACAATGGCCTATACTGCTTCTGCGCTATCCTTCATGTTTGAGAACTTAACTAAACCTGTGATCGTAACAGGCTCTCAAATTCCTTTGTCACAGCTGCGCTCCGATGGTCAAGTGAATCTGTTAAACGCGATGTATTTGGCTGCTAACTACCCTATCGCCGAAGTGAGTTTGTTTTTCAACAATAAACTTTACCGCGGTAACAGAGCAATCAAAGCTCATGCTGATGGCTTCGATGCATTCGCTTCTCCAAACCTTTCGCCACTGGCACAAGCAGGGATCAATATTCAGCTGATCGAAGGGAAGCTAAGCCCTTACGTTGAGCAAAGCTTGCAAGTCACCAAGATCTCACCTCAACCTATCGCGGTAATGCATTTGTATCCAGGGATCTCAACTGAAATCCTTAAGAATCTAATGCGTAGCGAGATGAAAGCATTAATCTTATTGAGCTTCGGTGTTGGTAACGCACCACAAGACGAGCACTTTTTAACTGAGCTTAAAGCAATCAGCGATCGCGGAGTGGTGATTATCAACCTCACCCAATGTATTCAAGGAAAAGTGAATATGGGCGGCTACGCGACAGGAAATGCGTTATTAAACTGTGGTGTGATCAGCGGCTACGATATGACACTAGAAGCGTGCTTAACAAAGCTACACTATTTGTTTAGCCAGCAACTTGAGCTTGAAACAATCCGCCATTTGATGCAAGACAATCTACGCGGTGAGCTAACTCGATAGCGGTAAAATAAAAAAGCCGTGGTATCGTTGCCACGGCTTTTCAATCAGCTCGAACTGCTCCGAACGTCGATTATTATCTAACTTTTGCTTCGATATCGACAAGATCAGTCAGGTGACAAGTTTCACCACTGTGTGTCTTTATACCGTGCTCACCAAAGTAATCACGCTGAGCTTGCACCAAATGCCCATTGCTTGGCGTGCTCAATGTTGCAATATAAGTTTGTGTCGCGCCAAGCACAGGGAAAGACAAACCAGTCGCCACTGCTTTACCTGTAATACTACGTAGCGCAAGTGCTGGTTTCTCTAGTGAATCGATAAATTCAACACCTTCAGCGATATCATCTAAGTAATCAGCTCGGATAATACAGCCGGCGCGCCAAGTTTGTAGCGTTTTATTAAGATCAACTTTCCATTGATGTGCTCGTGACGCGCCCTTAATCAGTGCAAGACCTTGGCGGTAACATAGCAAACTTGCAAAATAGAATGCGTCTTTTAATTCGTCTAAATCAACATCAATTGTTTGCGTTGATTTATTCGCATACGTCATTTCTTTTGCAGCTGGAGTATCGATGGTATTGGTGAGATGGCGAGCTTGTACCGCAGCGACAAGCGAAGGTACGGCAATTCCAAGCTCTAGTGCGTTTTGCGCTGTCCAAAGGCCAGTGCCCTTAGCCCCGACTTTATTGTCGATAAGATCGACTAAAGACTCACCTTGCTCTGTTTCAAGACTTAAAATGTGGCTAGAAATTGCAAGTAGATAACTATTTAGTTTACCTTCAGACCAAGACTCAAAAATCTCAGCCACTTCTTTAGGAGAGCGACCGGTACCAAGTCGAAGCAATTGATAAAGCTCTGCAATGAGCTGCATCAATGCATACTCAATACCGTTGTGAACCATTTTAACAAAGTGACCGCTGGCAGATTGCCCAACACGCGCGAAACATGATTCATTGTTGTAGCTCGCAGCAACCTTTTCGAACCAAGGCTCGATACGCTCCCAGCCACCTTCAGAACCACTTGCCATCATTGCGGGACCATGACGTGCACCTTCGGCACCGCCAGAGATCCCCATAGTGGCAAACTCAAATTTATTCTGATACTTCAATTTGCGTGCAATACCATCTTTGTAATTACTGTTACCACAGTCAACGATGATATCGTCTTTCTCAACTCCAGCTTCAACCAAATCGCTACAAACTTTATCTACTAGTTCACCTGCTGGAACGAGTAATAAAATCGAGCGAGGAGTCTCTAATCTTCTGATCATATCACCGAGATCAGACACTATGTGTAAGCGCTCCGCCATACCTAACGACTGTGCGCAACTCAATAATTCCGCACCTACTTCGGGGTTCTTGTCGTAAGCGACTAAGGTCATCCCCTTCTCAATTAGATTTAGCGCGAGGTTTTTACCCATCACACCCAAACCAACTAATGCAACCTGCATTTAGTTTCCTCCTCGGTAACATCAAAACTTTATGCGTTCGTGTATGTGCATTATACCTGAGCGACCATGATTGACCAGCGAGACACACAATTCACTGATATCAGAGCGGCCCCCAAATATGGCAGCTAACACAATTCACTGTATAGCAATATAGTGACAGCGGCGCGAATTCACCAATTTTATGATAAATCTCAAATTACCCTCTAAGCTGTAGGGTAAAATATTCGAGATTGACGGCCACTGACACCGGTGTCATAATGATGACATATAGATCATATAACTTAATTAGAGTGTTAAAAAGGGTTTTACATAATTCTTTATGCTCTAATTAGTTAAATCGTGATTTTACAATGTGACATGTATAAAAAAACAGCAATCTTGATTTATTTTTAACACATTCATGAGTTTTTGCTTACCTTGATAAGCTAACAGGAGAATCTGATGCTTAGACGCACAAAAATCGTCGCAACACTGGGGCCAGCGACGGATAGAGATAACAACCTAGAAAAAATCATTCGTGCCGGCACCAACGTAGTCAGACTAAACTTTTCACACGGTGTTGCTCAAGATCATAAAAATAGAGCCGAAGCCGTTCGCGAAATTGCTAAACGCTTAGGCGTAAATGTAGCGATCCTAGCAGATTTACAGGGTCCTAAAATTCGCGTTTCAACATTTAAAGAAGGCAAAGTGTTCCTAGAAGTGGGTGCAAAATTCACGCTCGACGCAAAAATGGAACCAGGCCAAGGTCACGTTGAAGCCGTGGGTATCGACTATAAAGAATTACCGAATGACGTGAAGCAAGGCGATTTACTGTTATTAAACGATGGACTTATTCAGCTTGTTGTTGAAGAAGTACAAGATCACTTGGTTCACACCAGTGTTAAAGTTGGCGGTGTATTGTCGAACAATAAAGGGATCAACCGTTTAGGCGGTGGCTTAACAGCACCTGCATTTACTGACAAAGACAGAGAAGATTTGATCACAGCGACAGAAATTGGCGTGGACTATATTGCAGTTTCGTTCCCTCGCAGTGGTGACGACATGCGCTACGTTAGGGGGCTGGCAGAAAAAGCGGGGTCTAATGCGCAGTTACTTGCAAAAATCGAACGTGCAGAAGCGGTGGAAACCGTAGAAGCGATTGACGATATTGTACTGGCTTCTGATGCGGTGATGGTTGCCCGTGGTGATTTAGGCGTAGAAATTGGCGATGCCGCTCTTGTTGGTAAACAGAAGCAAATTATCAGCCGTGCTCGCTCACTAAATCGTACGGTGATCACTGCCACCCAAATGATGGAGTCAATGATTGACAACCCAATGCCAACTCGTGCTGAAGTTATGGATGTCGCCAACGCAGTGCTAGATGGCACAGATGCGGTAATGCTTTCAGCAGAAACCGCTGCTGGTGATTATCCAGAGCAAACTGTGGCAGCAATGGCACGTGTGTGTTTAGGTGCTGAGTCTCAACCGCAGATCCATATATCTAAACATCGCTTAGACAGCCGTTTTGCTGATACCTGTGAAACTATTGCCTTGTCAGCAATGTACGCAGCAAACCATTTGGACTCAGTAAAAGCGATTGTTGCGCTAACTGAATCAGGTAACACCGCAAAATTAATGTCCCGTATCAGTTCAGGGTTACCTATTTACGCACTGTCTCGTCATCAATCAACACTTGGGCAGGCGTCGCTCTATCGCGGTGTTTATCCAGTGAGATTTGACTCGACACAATGCTCAGACGACTCAACTGTTCGCGAAGCGCTTGATACGCTAGTTGCAGCAGGCTCATTAGAAAAAGGCGACACAGTGATCATCACACACGGTGATAAGATGGAAACTATCGGCGCCAGTAACACGCTGAAAATCGTCACTGTGTAACAGCATTGAACTAGGTAGCCTTGCTGCCTAGTTCATCTCTCCTTAGAATATCCTAAAGTGTACAAGCACATAAAATACACTACGTCACCGTAGGCTAAACACGGTGCAAATCACTTTAGCTCGCGATTGTATTCGCTTTTTCAGTGGATTAGCTTGCGAGTGCGGCCTTTACTTTGTCACGGTAACTACGACTTACTTTAAGCTCTTGACCATTCTCAAGCACCAATAAATACTCACCACTGCTTTGTGTAACTAGTTTACTGATCTGCTTAGTATTTACGATTGCAGAGCGATGAACACGTACAAATAACGTTGGATCTAATTCTTGCTCTAGATCTTTCATTGTTTTACGTAAAATATGAGTCTGACCATCGCTACAATGTAAGCACATGTAGTCACCAGCTGCATCAATCCACTGAATTGACGATGTAGATACTCGAATAATCTCACCCTGCTCTTTTACCGCTAAAGACTCTGGGAATTTTTTATCTTCAATTGTATCTCCTGTTGCAAGTTTTTTTAGGATTTCTTCACAGTTGTTACCAGTGATCCCTGCAACAAAGCTGGCTAGCTTTTTCTTATGCGCATTGTCTTGTTGTGTTTTTAAATAGCTTTGCACTTTCTCCACCGCCTGTTTTAATCTGTTGTCATCAACGGGTTTTAAGATGTAATCAAGCGCATGGATCTCAAATGCCTTTACAGCATATTGATCAAACGCAGTTACAAATACGATAGCAGGCAATGGTTTAACACTTTCACTTAACGCTCTCGCTACTTCAAAACCGTTCATGTTCGGCATTTGAATATCGAGAAAGACCAGATCTATATCCTCAGATTTGCATAGATCGATTGCTTGTTGACCACTGCCACACAATTCTACAACTTCGATTTCAGAAAAATCTCTTAATCTTACCGCTAGTCCTTTTCTCGCTAACGGCTCATCATCTACGATTAGTGTTCTAATTTTGCTCATTACTTCTTCGCCCTTTCATATGGAACGCGAATGTTTACCTTCAACCCTGATGGCTCATTATCCGAGAGCACAAATGAATAGTTATTTTCGTACAAGGTTTTTAAACGGTCTTTGGTATTCGCTAAACCCACTCCCTGTGCACTTTTCAGTTGCCCATCTTCTAGCTCGGCGCCAGGACCATTGTCTCCTACTTCCAAGAGTAGTTCATTGGCAAACACCTGCGCTTTTATTTCAATTTTGCCGCCATGCTCTATATGGGCAATTGCGTATTTAATACTATTTTCAATGAGTGGCTGTAAAATCAAGCTTGGTACTAACGCCTGCTCTGCTTCTTCTGTCACATCAAGCTCAATGGATAAGCGTTCATCAAAACGGACTTTCTCAATTTCTAAGTACAACTTTAACGCGTGTAGCTCTTGCTCAAGCGGTACCTTTTTTATCGGATCTGTATTTAATGTATGACGCAAGAAATCACTGAGCCTTGAAACCATTTGATTCGCATCTTTGTTTTCTTCAACCAATATAAGCGTCGAAATTGCATTAAGAGTGTTGAATAGAAAATGCGGATTTAGCTGATAGCGTAACATTTTTAATTGCGCTTCATGGGCCATAGTATTGGCTTTCAATGCCTTTTGACGCTCGCTCTGCAACAACTGATAATACTTAATACCAAAATACAACCCGCTCCAGCAAAGTATAATATAGACAGAATCTAATCCCTGCTGTAAGTAATAAAACCATTCATCCGGCCGATACCCGTGACGATATATCTCCCAATGATTGAATTTCTGCACTACCGCCCATAATGTCCCAGTAACATATGACGCCGTAAACACAGCGAATATCAACACCAAGGGCGTTGCATTCCAAATTTTACGATAGAGGTAGCGTAGCGGTACGGTCATCAAGCAACCTGCATAGGCATTTAACGCGATGACAAATACATAAATGTCACGCATTTCAAAGACTTTTGAGCCAATATAGTTAACTAACGCGTAGCCTAACCAACCAGCTATTTGTAATACCCAGAAAAATCTCTGCCTGTTATCAACCAGTGATTGCCACTTCAAAATGATCATACCTCTTCTATCTTAACTGGATTATATCTCAGCATGTCGTCTCTATTCACTGCCGGTGGTCTCAGTTTTTACACACCTTGCCGCAAATAAAAAAGGCACCTTAGTGCCTTTTTTTGAAATAAATTAACCCGTTAATTTATATTCATCGATTCAAACTATCGCTATTAAGCTAGTTTGTCAGATGCCACTTTATAAGTCGGATCTGCTTGTCCGTCTAGTTCAACTAAATCTTTAGCTTTACTTAGCAATACTTTGCAATCATGGCTTAAATGGCGAAGATGTAGCGTTTTACCAGTCTTTTTATAACGTTCAGCCAACGCATCTATCGCTTCAATTGCACTGTGATCGGCTACACGACTGTGTTTAAACTCAACAATAACATCGTCCGGGTCATTGTTAACATCAAATAGTTCGGCAAAATTTTTCACCGATCCAAAAAATAGTGGTCCGTGTAATTCGTATACTTTTGAGCCTTGCTCGTCAATATAGTTATTAGTGTATATGTGTTTCGCATGCTCCCACGCAAATACAAGCGCAGAAACGATGACACCAACGCAAACCGCTATAGCCAAGTCCGTGAGAACGGTGACACCCGATACCAAGACAATTACAAAAGCATCTGATTTAGGGATCTTTCTAATTAATCTAAAGCTTGACCACTCAAAAGTTCCTAATACCACCATAAACATCACACCGACTAACGCAGCAAGTGGGATCATCTCGATAAGGCTTGCTGCAAACAGAATAAATACAAGTAGTAATAATGCAGCTGTGATACCTGACAAACGGCTACGACCACCAGAATTAATATTGATCATTGATTGCCCAATCATCGCACAGCCCCCCATCGCACCGAATACGCCACAAGTTACGTTCGCTGCGCCTTGGCCAATACATTCGCGGTTACTGTGACCACGTGTTTCGGTGATTTCGTCGATTAACGTGAGGGTTAATAAAGATTCAATCAAACCAATCGCGGCTAGGATAAGCGCATACGGGAAAATGATTTTAAATGTTTCAAATGTCCAAGGTACTTCTGGAATATGGAAAGCAGGAAAACCACCGGCAATCGTTGCATCTGCGTTACCTGACATATCTTTCAGATAATCGAGCACATTACGAGCATCCAGATCTAAACCAATAACAATGCCGGTTACCACTAAAATTGCCGCAAGGCTAGATGGAACTGCAGTTGTTAGCTTCGGCAAAAAGTGAATGATGGCCATAGTCAATGCTACCAAACCCACCATCACATAAAGAGTTTCTCCTTGCATCCAAGTCAACTCACCTTCACCATTAAGTACTTTAAACTGACCAAGTTGTGCAAGAAAGATAACGATGGCTAAACCATTCACAAAGCCTAGCATAACAGGATGCGGCACCATGCGGATAAACTTACCCAGCCTAAATATACCTGCTAGGATCTGTAAAAAGCCCATAAGTAAAACAGTCGCGAAGAGGTACTCAACACCATGATCAATGACGAGACTCACCATTACTACGGCTAATGCGCCAGTTGCGCCGGATATCATACCCGGTCTACCACCAAAGATTGAGGTCACAAGACCGACAATAAATGCCGCATATAAACCAACTAACGGATCTACTTGTGCGACAAAAGCGAAAGCCACAGCCTCTGGCACAAGTGCCAAAGCAACTGTCAGCCCAGACAGTACATCGTTTTTAGCAGAGCTAGGCGCTTTGCTGATAAGATTAAACATCAATATCCTCTGGTGTGAATTGACTATGAACACAAAGGCGGCGGATTTTAGCAAAAAGCAGCGCCTTTAACAAATAAGATACAAGCTTGTTTTGAAAACTCATTTCTATACTCGGCTTGGTAAAGAAGCCACTATTTTAGTATAGAACAATGGAGAAAAGATGACGGGACGCCCTACCCAACGGAGCAGGGCAACAGGTTGTATTAAAGAGGTAAAGAAGTACTGCGCTTAACGCACGTCATTGTAACATTTGAGTGTACTTCTTGAACGAACTCTAAATTAAGTAAGTTGTCGCGAACAAATTGCTCATAGCCTTCAATGCCTTTCGAAATAATACGCAGCATAAAGTCCATTGTACCTGCCATAGAGTAACATTCTGTCACTTCATCATAGCTTAGGATCAGTTTTTCAAATTCAGCGAGATTGTTACGGCCATGATTTGAGAGTCTAACATGCGCATAAACCAACATATCAAACCCGAGCTTTTTCTCATCTAGCAATGCAACTTTGCCTTTAATGTAGCCATCTTGCTCTAATTTAGCGATGCGACGCCAACAAGGTGACTGAGATAGCCCCACTTTATCAGCGATTTCTGCGGTAGAAAGACTTGCGTCTTGCTGTAACAATGCCAGAATCTGGCGATCTACTTGGTTTAATGACATATCAATTCTAGTTTAATTAGCACATCAGTCAGTTAACCGATGCTGATTGTTATTCCCTGAAGCATAGTAGGTAAAAATGCACATCACTACTATGCCACTTCCACTATAATTTAGCCAAATCGGCCACTCATAAAAGGATTTGTCGCCTTTTCGAAGCCAATTGAGGTATTTTCACCATGTCCCGAATGTACTATGACCTCATCGGGCAAAGTAAACAGCTTATCTTCAATAGACTGTTTTAGCTCAGTCGCATCGCCTTTTGGAAAGTCAGTACGGCCAACAGAACCTTTGAACAACACATCGCCCACTAAGACCTGCTTTGAACTTGGCTCATAAAATACTACGTGCCCCGGAGTATGCCCCGGACAATGTCTGACTTCGAGCTCTAGATTTCCTAAACATATGTTATCACCACCTTTTAACCACTGTGATGGTAAAAAAGCAGCATGATTTGGAAAGCCAAACATTTGCGATTGCATAGGCAAAGCATCCAACCAAAATTGGTCGTCTTGGTGAGGTCCGATTATCTCGATATTAAAATGCTCACTTAATGCTGTACTCGCACCCACATGATCAAGGTGCGCATGAGTAAGCAGAATCATGCTTGGTACTAACCCCAATGTGTTCAACTGCGAAATAATTTTTTCCGGTTCACCACCTGGGTCTACAATTGCCGCGGTTTGTGTCTCTGGGCACACAATCACACGACAATTTTGCATAAATGGGGTAACGGGAATAGTGAACACTTGCATTGTTAATTTGCTCCAAACGACATCAAAATGGGATATTTAAGATACGCATTATCATAAAACGGAGTTCGTGCATAAAGCCACTCCATTCTCGCCTTTGGATCGTTTGCAAACTGCTTATCCTCACGTATTTTTTTATCAAAAGCCAAGGCCATCGCTGGATTTTGTTTTAGCATTTTTCGCGCAAAAGGTTCAAGTGCATAATTTTCAACATATTCTGTACGTTGGAAGATAGTATTAAAATCTCCCCAAGCAAAGAATGAATCTGGTGCCGCCGGGTGCAATAAGTGGGTCGCCAACTCTCCAGATTTTTGCGCTGTTGCGACTTTATACCAACCACTTAAGTCCACTTTATCTGATAGCTCCTTAATGTCAAAAGTCGCGCTCACTCTAAAGCGTCCTTCAAAAGGAGCAGTAGCAAATTGGTAGTCTTTTACTGAAGCTTGACTTACTTTTTCCAGTATCGACTCGGCTGGTAGTTTAGAAACAGCTACTCCGTGCAGTTTTAATTTTTCAACCACTTCCGGATATGTAGGTGGAATGTAAAATTGTTCAGGTACATTAACCGTTGTTTTTACTTCCTTTTGCCAATAAATAGGCAACTTATCATACTCTTGTGGCTCACCTAAATACTTAGCTTCTAGGTGTCCAGATAATGCACTTTCAAACTGCTTGTATTTGATGCCTTTGAATTGAATATAGTCAGGCTCTTTTGCGTAGCTTCGTTCAACAACCAGTTGTTTAGGTGTGAATTCAGCCTCTTTTTGAACCGCTTCTCGCAGTGCCTGAATATTACTTGAAAGGCCATTGATAACACCATCCATAAACACATAAGTGCCTAGAACGCGCTGCTTATAGGGCTTCAATGAGTGATTTTCTACCAATATTGTTGGTAATCCTTTTAAATCTCCCCAACCATTCGAAAATCGAGGCGTTGCCACCCAGCCCGCTAAGCCTTTTTTAAAATCTCGCTTATCCATTGCAAATACTAACGGACCAGGGATATGCCCTTGGCCGGCTAGCGCTGCATTAATTTGTGGCGAAATCTGACTCTCTAATACCTCAGCTATCGCTGGAGATTCACTTGCAAATCTGGGGTTAAAACCATAAGTAACATCATATTGGTAGTCTGCACCATCCGTTACATGGACATCAATATAGAGATCTGGGTTATAGTCATTAATCACCTGCATGACCGCCTTAACTCCCGGCGTATCCAATTTAGTGTAATCACGATTAAGGTTTAAGTTATTGGCATTAGTTCTAAAACCCATAATGGTCGGCCCGCGTTGATTGATGCGGTTAAACTCACTGCGCCTCTCATGCCCATCGACGTTTAAGATAGGAATAAAAAGTAAATTTACTTTCGTTAAAATATCACGGCGCTTACCAGTTGCAACATCGCGAAGCAACATAAACATGGCATCTTTACCATCAATTTCACCGGCGTGAATCCCAGCTTGCACCAAAATTGTTGGCTTGCCATTATTGATAACGTTTGACTTATTGCCGCCTTGCTCGGTAGCAACAATCATCTTAATTGCACGGTTGCTATTACTAAATCCAATTGTCTCTAGCTTAAATTGGGTAGGATTGGCGGCCACAAGGCGATCAACAAACGCCATTGTATCTGCATAATTAGGGGAATCTATCGCACCGCTTAGCTCAAAATCAGTCGTCAATGGGCCTTGTTGTTGTAATAGTTGTTCGCTTTTGCCTTGCCACTCCATCAAAGGAGGTAAATGACCATCTAAACCTAGCATTGCAGTAAGCATAATAATGCTGGAACTCATCATATTTCTCTATTCCTCTGCTTTTATCCGCCAATTATATCAATATTTTAGATATCAGCTTACAATGTGCGGTGATTCAACAAAAATTTGCAGTTAATCGCAGTTAACCATTACTTTAGGGATCAAATGAGCGTACAAAAATCAATTTTAATCACTGGTTGTTCTAGCGGGATCGGTTATTACTGCGCAGTGCAATTGTCAAAAGCAGGATATCAAGTCATTGCTTCGGTTAGAAATGCAAAAGACTTGAATATATTTGAAGGCACAGACATCCAATGTATTTTGTTAGATTTAGCATGTGAGCAAAGTATAAGAGATGGTTTTAACCAAGCTTTGACTGTCGCAAATGGTCAGCTAGACGCGCTATTTAATAACGGAGCCTATGGGCAACCAGGCGCGGTAGAAGACTTGCCTACAGACGTGTTACGGCAACAATTTGAAGTTAACTTTTTCGGCTGGCATACGCTCACCTGTCTTGCAGTTGAGCAAATGCGTAAGCAAGGCGCTGGCCGCATTATTCATAACTCATCCGTGTTAGGATTGGTCGCCCTACCATATCGTGGCGCCTATAACGCGAGTAAGTTTGCACTTGAAGGACTTACCGATACCCTGCGCATGGAGCTTTCCGGTAGCAATATTCAAGTTAGTCTAATCGAGCCAGGTCCAATCGTATCTAAGTTTAGAGAAAACGCGAAACTGGCCTTTTTAACGAATATCGATCACGAAAATAGTGTACATCACAAAGCATATCAAGCGCAGCTTAACCGCTTAGGCTCAGAAGAAGCACCGCAAAAATTTACCTTAGGACCAGAAGCTGTTTATAAAGCGCTGCAACACGCACTGAGTGCGAAGATTGCAAAGCCGAGATATTACGTTACGTTTCCGACCTATTTGATGGGATACTTAAAACGAATATTGAGTAGTAAGATGCTGGATAAAATCTTAATAAAAAACCGCTAACGTTAGAATTTATAACGAATACAAAACTAAAAAAGGAGCCAAAGGCTCCTTTTCAATACCAGCTTTAGTCCTAAGACTAATTCTAGTTCCGCTTATTAAGCAGCTAGACCATCTTTTGCTTTAGCAACTAGTGCTGCGAAAGCTACTTGGTCGTATACTGCGATATCAGCTAGGATCTTACGATCGATTTCAATCGATGACTTTTTAAGGCCATTGATGAAACGGCTGTAAGAAAGACCATTTTGACGTGCAGCTGCGTTGATACGAGCAATCCATAGTTGACGGAAAGTACGTTTCTTAGCACGACGGTCACGGTAAGCATATTGACCAGCTTTAGTTACCGCTTGGAAAGCTACGCGGTAAACGCGTGAACGCGCTCCATAGTAACCTTTAGCTTGCTTTAATACTTTTTTGTGACGTGCACGTGCAACTACGCCGCGTTTAACTCTTGCCATTTCTGATATCCTCTATTAAGCGAATGGTAACATACGATCGATTAGGCCTAGGTCATTCTTATGAACCATAGACTTAGCACGAAGGTGTAATTTACGCTTTGAAGATTTCTTAGTCAGAATGTGACGAAGATGCGACTGTTTACGCTTGTAACCGCCAGAAGCAGTCTTTTTGAAGCGCTTAGCAGCACCTCTGTGTGATTTTAGCTTATAAGCCATTTGCAATAACTCCGAATGATATTGCTTTAACACAATGTAAGTAGGCGGAGATAAACTCACTTGTAGGCCTAGCTTACTACCTAAAACCGGTGAAGGATCAATACCTTACTTTAAGACCGGATAACGCAGGTGGCGTTAGCACTTGAGACCTGCGTTAAATTCGATGCGTATTATGCCGAGATTAAGACTTTTTAGCAATAGGTGCCATCATCATTATCATCTGACGACCTTCTACTTTTTTCGGGAAAGACTCAACTGATGCGATATCTTCCAATTCAGTCTTGATACGTTCTAGTAGATCAATACCAATCTCTTGGTGCGCCATCTCACGACCGCGGAAGCGAATTGTGACTTTAGCTTTATCGCCACCCTCAAGAAACTTGCGAAGGCTACGTAGCTTGACTTGGTAATCACCAATATCAGTACCAGGACGGAATTTAACTTCCTTAACCTGAATTTGCTTTTGCTTTTTCTTTTGTTCTTTTTGGATTTTTGCTTTTTCAAAAAGGAACTTACCGTAGTCCATCACTTTACAAACTGGTGGTTCAGCATTTGGACTGATCTCAACTAGATCTAGACCTGCTTCGTCCGCCATGTTTTGTGCGTCTCTTGTTGAGACAATGCCAGCTTGCTCGCCTTCAGCGTCAATTAAGCGAACCTCTTTCGCTGTAATCTCTTCGTTAATACGATTTTTCTGAGCGTTATTTTGCCCTTTTTTGCCGCCTCTAATGGTACGTTCCTCCAAAAAATTCAAAAGTAATTGCGTGCACCAGAAAAAGTGAAGTACACGCAAGTTTATATTTATAGTCGATTTTTAATCTCTTCGCTAACTTTCGCGATGAAATCATCAATCGAGAATTTACCTAAATCTTCACCAGTACGGGTTCTTACTGCAACTTCTTGTTGCTCGACTTCTTTATCACCCACCACTAGCAAATAAGGTATACGTTTTAAAGTATGCTCGCGGATTTTAAAACCAATCTTCTCATTTCTCAAGTCGGCACAAGCTCTTATTCCAAGTTTATTCAACTTTTGTACAACTTCGTGGACATAATCCGCTTGTTTATCCGTGATATTCATGATCACAACTTGTTTCGGCGCAAGCCAAGTTGGGAATTGACCAGCATATTCTTCCGTTAGGATACCAATAAAGCGCTCTAGTGAACCCAGAATAGCACGGTGGATCATAACCGGCGTTTTACGCTCGTTATTTTCCGCAACATAAGTTGCACCTAAACGACCAGGTAATGCGAAGTCTAACTGCACTGTACCACATTGCCACGCACGTTCTAAACAATCGTATAGCGTAAATTCAATTTTAGGACCATAAAACGCCCCTTCACCCGGCAGATATTCAAACTCAATGTTGTTGACTTTCAACGCTTCGGCCAATGCTTCTTCCGCTTTGTCCCACATTTCGTCTTCACCAATGCGCTTTTCTGGACGAGTAGAAAGCTTTACAACAATCTTTTCAAAGCCAAATGTCGAGTATGTGTCGTATACCATTTTGATACACGCAGATACTTCATCCATGATTTGCTCTTCTGTACAGAAGATATGCGCATCATCTTGAGTAAAGCCACGAACGCGCATCAAGCCATGTAATGCGCCTGATGGTTCATTCCGGTGACAACAACCAAACTCAGCCATACGTAATGGCAAATCTCGGTATGACTTTAGACCTTGGTTAAAGATCTGCACGTGGCCCGGGCAGTTCATTGGTTTAATAGCATACTCACGTTTCTCTGACTCAGTCGTGAACATGGCATCTGAATACTTATCCCAGTGGCCTGATTTTTCCCACAAGCCACGGTCCATCATCAACGGACCTTTTACTTCTTCGTACTGATATTCGCGTAGTTTTTCACGAACAAAATCTTCAAGCTCGCGATAAATGCTCCAGCCATCATTATGCCAGAATACCATGCCTGGTGCTTCTTCTTGCCAGTGCCACAGATCGAGTGCTTTACCAATTTTGCGGTGATCGCGCTTTTCAGCTTCTTCTAAACGCTTAAGGTAAGCCTTTAGCTGCTTCTTGTCAGCCCAAGCTGTACCGTAGATACGCTGTAACATCTTATTTTCTGAGTTACCGCGCCAGTATGCACCTGCCACTTTCATAATCTTAAAGTGGTGACAGAACTTCATATTTGGTACGTGCGGACCACGACACATATCAACATATTCTTCGTGGTGATATAAACCTGGGCGATCATCTTTCGCGATATTCTCGTCCAAGATTTCCATCTTATAGGTTTCACCGCGTGCTTCAAATGCATCGCGCGCTTCTTGCCAGCTCACCTTTTTCTTTACTACATCGTAGTCGGTCTTTGCCAACTCCAACATACGCTTTTCAATCGCTTCAAGGTCTTCTTGAGTAAGCGAATGCTCTAGGTCAACATCGTAATAAAAACCGTTGTCGATGGTAGGACCAATCGCCATTTTAGCTTCTGGGAACAATTGTTTTACAGCGTGACCAATCAAGTGCGCACACGAGTGACGAATAATCTCAAGACCGTCGTCGTCTTTTGCAGTGATGATTTCAAGTGCTGAATCATTTTCGATGAGGTCACAAGCGTCAACACGAACGCCATTTACACGGCCAGCAATCGTTGCTTTCGCAAGGCCAGGACCGATGTCTTGAGCGACTTCTAAAGTAGTGACAGGGTTTTCAAAAATACGCTGACTGCCGTCAGGGAGAGTAATAACTGGCATGATAAATCCTATTTACAGTGGTGACACCTACAATGCATCACATGTATTTAATTAATTTTAAAGTGTGCCTATCAACGCTTTTACGAATAAGCATTGTCTTGCGCGAATTATCGCGGCTCATCCGAGGACTTCCGAATAAGAGCCACTATTCTCGCGTGTTACTTGGCTAAGTGCAAGCCTAGAGCTAAAATTAATCTATTAATTTACAAAAACTATTTTGGGATTATTCGTGGCCAAAAAGCGTTATCGGTTTGCAACCTTTAATCTACTAAATTTTGCAGCACCACCTTATTCCTTTTATCAGCTTCATGAGCACTATAATGAAACACAGTGGCAAACCAAAACTCAGTTCATCACGGGACTCATTCAGTATATAAACCCCGATGTCATTGTGTTTCAAGAGGTCTTCTCTCCTGATAGCTTACAGATGCTGTGCGAAGACTTGGGCCTTGTTCACTTTGCCACTGTCGATGCGCCAAGTCCTGATCACGTATATCCATCAGTACTGTTTAAACCAGTAGTCGCTATCGCATCAAAGCTACCATTTAAATCTTTTGCACCGTTAGAGCCCTGCCCCGAATTACTCGAATACCTTAATAATCAACATCAATTTAAATTCAATCGTACCCCGATAAAATGTAAGTTCGATATTCCAGGCTTTGGGTTACTGGCGTGTTATGCCGTCCACTTTAAGTCTCAACGCGTGCATTCAATGGCCCACATGCTAGGAGATTCCAATCAAGACGATCCGCTACTTACATTGCTTCACGAAACCGTAGGTACGATGCAGTCGCAGATCTCACGTTCACTCGA
Source organism: Pseudoalteromonas sp. Isolate6 (assembly GCF_022398435.1). Lineage (NCBI taxonomy): Bacteria > Pseudomonadati > Pseudomonadota > Gammaproteobacteria > Alteromonadales > Pseudoalteromonadaceae > Pseudoalteromonas > Pseudoalteromonas sp. Isolate6. Next base: position 23,187 of record NZ_JAKEVK010000056.1, read on the forward strand.
AGCTTCCATCATTTATTACGATGCATTAAAGACACAAAGAGAGAAACAGGCTGCAACGTTGGTGATGGGCGACTTCAATGATGCGTTAGACAGCCCGGCACTATCTTTTATGACGCAAGCCTTTCCACCCGTACTTGCCAGTAATGGCTTTGACAGTGTCGGGTTGTTCGACAGTTTTCTTTATGCCGACAACAACCACAAAGAAAAGCCCGCCAGTCATTACTATCAAGGTGAGGGTAATGTACTTGATTACATTCTTTGTTCAAAAGAATTCAATCCCAACCGAGAAACGCCTAGGGTGAAGTCGTTACATTACTACAGTTACGATGCTCACCTTGATCCAAAGCGTATGGACGAAGATATTTGCTATTCTGACCATGCAGCGATAGCAATAGAAATAACACTGTGAGATAATTCAATTTTTGCATAATCTGGACACGAAAATGAGAACACTTGGGGTTGAAATTTCAGGCAGCGAAGCTCTGCTTTGTATGCTAACGAAAGAAGATGATGTTTTTGATATCAGAGACATTCGTCAGCGCCGCTTTACGTTAAGTAACCAAGGGACAGAACTTGATGAAATGCGCAAGTTCCAATTCGACTTTGCAAAACTAGTAGAAGATTACGGCGTAGATTCTATCGCCATTCGTCAGCGCCCACACAAAGGTAAGTTCGCAGGTAGTGCGGCAGGTTTTAAAATGGAAGCTGCAATCCAGTTAATTTCAGGCGTGGACGTGCAGTTACTATCTGGTACTGAAGTTAAAGAGCAATTAAAAAGAAACCCAATTCCTGTTGACTTTGAAGACACTGGGTTGAAAAAGTTTCAAGAGCAAGCTTTCATTAATGCCTATGTTTACATTCTTCGTAAAACATACGGCAAAGAAGAATAATCATATCAAGGGCCAGCAGCTACTTAGCTACTGGCCTTTTTATTAGCTTCAACTTCTCTCCACTATGTAAATAAT
>NZ_JAKEVK010000057.1:0-24147 GCF_022398435.1 Pseudoalteromonas sp. Isolate6
ACCTCAGCGGTATCGCGAAATCGGTTCACCTTGCGCAAATGGAATGCTCGTGCGAGGCACGATGTCATTAGACATTTGCACCCAGATTTCCTGATGACCATAGCGTTTTGGAACCACCTGACCCCATGCCGAACTCAGAAGTGAAACAAAACAGCGTCGATGATAGTGTGGGCTTCCCATGTGAAAGTAGAACATCGTCAGGGCCTTATTAGAGAAACCCGTTGCAGCAATGCGACGGGTTTTTTGCTGTTTGGGGCATAGAGATTTGAGATATAAAACCTCGCGAGGTGAACTCGCTCCTACCGCCACATCAGCACTGAGCAGCGTGGTCGGAGGTGGTTTACCCGCCGAGCTGTTGGGCTTCTCAAGCAAAAAGAATAAAACATCCTATTTCGTAGCGAGCTAGGGCCTTATTAAAGGTCGATTAACAGCATTCATCCATGGATCTAATATCGACATTAGTACATCCATGTACGTCAAACCCGTTGCAGCAACGTTTGCTATGTGGGATTTGAAAAGAACATATCACAAGCAATCAACACATCGCGAGGTAAACTTGCTCCCACTACATCAGCACTGAGCAGTATGGTCGGAGGTGGTGTATCCATCGATTAGGATAAGCGAAGCGCTATTCGACAGCTCTGTTATCCAAAAACTTAGCCATTCGATATATCGAATGGCTAAGTTTGTTGTAACTTTGAGAGGGTAAAGTGGTTAAATAACGCGAGAGAAGCGGGTGTTTTTTACTTGGTTTTGTAGGTAGGCATCAAAACACATACAAATAATGCGAATAAATAAATTACCGCTACTGGTGACTTTTATGGTGTGTTCATTCAGTTCTACCAGTCCATCAGCAGCTAGCGGCTCTAGTGCGTTAAGTGCCTGAGCAAAATACTCGTCAAAATTTATATCATAGCGTTGCTCGAACACCTTTTTATCTAATTCAAAGTGACAAATAAGCTGTTTGATCACAGCCGCGCGTATTTCATCATCACCATTTAAGGTTATCCCTTTAGTGATCGCACATCTTTTATCACTTAAAGCCTGATAATAAAGTTTTAACTCTTTTTCATTTTGTAAGATCATATGACCTATTTGGGAAATGGATGACACACCAAGGCCCAATAGGTCGCACTCGCCATGAGTGGTATAGCCCTGAAAATTACGGTGTAGATGCCCTTCATTTTGCGCCATAGCCAGTTCATCGTCTTTTTTGGCGAAGTGATCCATGCCGATGAATTGATACCCAGCGGAGGTCATCTGTTCCAGTGTTTGCTTAAAGATCTCAAGTTTTTCTCCCGCACTTGGCATATCGGCTTCTTTTAGCTTTCGCTGTGCTGCAAATCTATCCGGAAGATGGGCATAGTTAAATACAGAGACTCTATCGGGAGAAAGCGCGATAAGTTGCTCAATCGTTTGCTTGTAGCTCTCTACCGTTTGGAATGGTAGCCCATAGATCATATCCATATTAATAGATTTAAAACCGAGCGTTCTCGCTTCAGTTAAGATGGCCAGCACTTCGTCTAGATGCTGTGGGCGGTTTACCGCGGCTTGCACTTCATCATTAAAATCTTGTACGCCAAAAGACACACGATTAAATCCAAGCTCATATAGATGGCGCATCATATTTGGCGCAAGTGATCTTGGGTCTATTTCAATACCACGTTGTGCACTTTGAGAGAAGTTAAATGCACTATTCAGCATTTCGATTAGACGTGTCATTTGCTCTGTAGTTAAGAAAGTTGGTGTCCCACCGCCTAAATGAAGTTGTTCAACACAATACTCAGAAAATAGCGGTGCTTTTGCTGCGATTTCTTGTGCTAAGTAATCGAGGTAAACGTCAGCTTTGGATTGATGACGAGTAATGATTTTATTACAGCCACAGTAGTAGCATAGTTGATGACAAAAAGGGATATGAATATACAGCGAGAGTGAGCGAGATTTAGAGCCTGTAATAGCAGCTTGTAATTCGTTTTGGCTGTAACCAGACTCAAGCGACAGGGCCGTTGGATATGAGGTATATCTAGGACCAGATATATTGTACTTGTTGATAAGGGAATCATTCCAAATAGGTAAATTAATCACGATACGCACTCTCGAGTTTTATTAGAGTATCAGTGTACTTTTTACCGTCTGGGTTAGATTTGCCTCAGATCAAAACACGCCGCGATTGCGACGTGTTTTAGTGTTTGATTAAAGCTTAAATTGGTTGACCGTTGAGTTCAGTGCCTTGGCTAAGTCGTTCAAGTCGCGGGCTTCATCTGCCAGTACATTGGCGTGGTTGGCAGTGCTATTAACGAGTTCATTTATTTGGTTAAGACTATTGTTAATATCTTCTGCAACAACGGTTTGCTGCTCTGTTGATGTCGCAATTTGATGACTCTGGTCTTGTACTGTTGTGACCGACTCTGTGATTTCTTTCAAGGCATCCAGCACGGCCTGAGTTTCCTCCACGGTCCCCTCTGCACGGTCTTGACCTTGCTGCATCATCACTGAAGCTTGTTGGGCAATTTGCTGTAAACGAGAGATCATATTGCGGATGTCATCGGTAGACTCTTGCGTGCGGCTTGCAAGCGATCTGACTTCATCAGCAACCACCGCAAAGCCTCGACCTTGCTCGCCCGCTCTGGCGGCTTCTATGGCAGCATTGAGTGCCAGTAAGTTCGTTTGTTCAGCAATACCGTTAATCACATCGATAACGGCACCTATGTTACTGGTTTCTTGTTCAAGTCCGGCAACCACTTTTGCAGCCTCACCAATATGAAGTGCAAGTTCAGTCATGACTTCTTGAGCTTGTGATGAACGTCCCGCACCTTCATTGGTAATACGTTGCACGACATCAGCGGCTTGGTTGGTCTCTTGTGCATTACGTGAGATTTCAGTCACTGTAGCTGCCATCTCGGTCACTGCCGCGCTTACGCTATCTACCTGTTCCTTTTCGCGCTGAATCTCACAGTTAGTATTGTTTGATACTTCACGCAATTGGGCGGAAGCATTACTTAATTGCTCAGCTTGTGCTGCGGTATCGAGCATCATTGCTCTAAGTTTATCGATGAAGGTATTCATATGCAGCGCGAGTTGACCAACTTCATCTTTACTGGTGATATCGATACGTTTAGTCAGGTCGCCTTCACCTGATGCGATGTCTCGCATGGTTTCGGTAAGCGCTACAATCGGCTTAGTGATCATTTGCGTGGCGAGTAAGATCATTGCCACGATAATGGCTAAGATAATAATCAAGGCTGTGATTGTGCTCATTACGGCGTCATTCACCGGCGCTTCGATCAGCGACACCGGAATGAGTAGGCCAACGTGCCAATTTAATAGGGGGTTGTCTAATTTTACATTGTCATAAACAACATAATACGCTTCCCCTTTGAACGTGACCGTACTATTGCCAACGGGGTTACGTTTGATAGCGGCATTCAGATCGTCAAAGCCTGATGTATTGGCAAACTGAGATTCAAGGCCATCTAAACCTTCTTTGCCTTTCTCGCCTTCATCAGTGGTAGAGAGTGAATGACCAGTACGCTTGGATAAATGCACAACATTTAAATCACCATCGAGCAAAAAGCCAAAACCTTTATCTTGAAATTTGATACGTTCAACCATATCGTTCAATTTATTGATCTGTAAGTCGACGCCACCCATAGCGACGAGTTTACTGCTGTTATTGTAGATAGGTTGACGGATCACTGCAGACACCGCACCGGTATTGATATCGGTTGCAATTGGACCGACATACAATTTACCTACATCAAGCGTATCTTGCCACCATGGGCGTTTATAAGCATAGTAAGGTCTGCCATCTGAATATGCTGAGGTACGATCATTTTCTTTAAAATATTCACCGGTGTTTGCTGAGGCAATAAAGGCTGAGAGAATATTGTCATCACCCTTGGCGATTCTAACTAAGTCTTCATTGACCTCTTGATAGTCTTTATCTTTAGTCAGATCGGCGCCACGAGTATTGTAATTTTCAAACCAATGAATGTTGTGAGGCGTAGAAACAAAGGTTTCAACTACTTTGCCGTATTGGCCAAAAAATGCTTCCATCGCTAATTTTTCGGCTTGAATATAGCTTTGCGTTTCTCGCTCAATACCATCTCGAGAGAGCGTTGCAATATGGCTGACGAAAAAGCTTGATGCGATAATTAATAATACGGAAATGGTGCCGCCAATTAGCAGCAATATTTTCTTTCTAAGGGATAAATTCTCAAGCATGACAGTTCTTATTTTTAGCTTATGCAAGCGGTAATCAAACCATAGATAAAAAGAGAACGCCACCGTTTGCGTTAACTTCTTTTACATAGATAATACAAGGTAACTTCCTGGTTAAGGCAATATCCATATGAAAGTATTAAATCATAGTTTAGTCGTACTGGGCGCGGGTTGGCTCGGTGCAGCGTTGTGTCGCGAAGCCGAGTTTCGAGGGTGGCAAGTCGAAGGCACCAGAACCCAAGCAAACAAGATGCATAGCTGGTCAAGGCAGCTGGTCTTAACTGAAAATGGGACTTTAGCGCACTCTATTTCTTTACACGACGCGTATTGGGTATGTGCGATCCCACCAAGAGCTAGGCATGTTGATAGTAACTATTTAGAAACGCTAGAGCAGGTATTGTTACTTGCAAAGAAGATGTCAGCAGCAGGCTTCTTATTGTGTTCGACCACTGGGGTTTATAGCACCGAAAATGGTGAGTATGATGAACAAGGTAAGTTAGCGGATAAAGCCAACAGGCGTGTTGATATACTTAGAACTGCTGAAGAGATGGTGCTTAACGCAGGCGGCAAGGTTGTACGCTTAGCAGGTCTTCAAGGTCCGGATAGGGAGCCTGGGCGATTTGTAGTAGGAAAGACTTTGTCTAGCTCAGCGAATGGTAGAGTGAATATGGTTCACCGGGGCGATGTTGTTACTGCAATCAATACCGTGATCGCGCAGTGGCAGGATGCTGCAGACATTTATAATGTTTGCTATCCAGCACACCCCACGAGACAGGCGTTTTATCAATATCACTGTGAAAAGTTAGGGAATGAGATGCCAAGTTTCGCTTCGTCAAAAGAGGAATCGCGTATTATTAAAGCCGAGCGTATTACCGAACTCGGCTTTGCCTACCATCATCCCATTGTTAATGAATCTGAGTTAGGCTGAAGGTAAGAGTTGTGCTGGTAGCAAGTGCGCCAGTGCAGCTTGACCCAGTAACGCATTAGCACTTTCAATATCCGGTGCAAAATACCTATCTTTGTCATAAAAGCTCACAACTGCACGTAATATTTGCTGAGCTGTAGCCACTTTATCGGACGGCTTAAGTGGCGCTCTAAAATCTAACCCTTGCGCTGCAGCAAGATATTCAACAGCGAGTACACCTTGGGTGTTGTCAGCCATTTCCTGTAAGCGCCTTGCCGCAAAGGTTGCCATAGAAACATGGTCTTCTTGGTTTGCCGAGGTTGGGAGGCTGTCAACACTGCCTGGATGTGCGAGTGTTTTGTTTTCAGAGGCCAGTGCTGCAGCGGTGACTTGCGCAATCATAAAGCCCGAGTTTACACCGCCATTGTTAACCAAGAAGGGAGGCAGTTTTGATAAGCTCGAATCAATAAGCAGCGCGATACGACGTTCAGCCAATGCACCAATTTCAGCAATGGCAAGCGCTAGGTTATCAGCCGCCATCGCGATAGGCTCAGCATGGAAGTTGCCGCCAGAAATAATATCCCCAGCATCAGCAAATACCAGCGGGTTATCTGTTACCCCATTGGATTCTACGAGGATCACCTCAGCGGCTTGGCGGATCTGGGTTAAACAGGCGCCAAGCACCTGTGGTTGACAACGCAAGCAATAAGGATCTTGTACTTTTTCACAATCAACATGAGCATCACTTATTTCTGAGCGAGTCTGTAAGATATCTCTAAACGCCATTGCGGTGTCGATTTGACCTTGCTGACCACGGACTTCGTGAATACGCGCATCAAATGGCGAACGGCTGCCCATAGCCGCTTCAATGCTCATCGAACCTACGACACAGCTTTGCGCATAAAGATCTTCAGCTCTGAATAGGCCTTGCAGTGCAAAAGCAGTAGATGCTTGTGTACCGTTAAGTAGTGCGAGGCCTTCTTTTGCAGCTAAAGTAAGTGGTTCAAGTCCAGCTATTTTTAGCCCATCGATGGCATCGATAAGCTCGCCACGATAGCGAACCTGGCCTTCGCCAAGGATTGGTAAACACATGTGCGATAGTGGGGCGAGATCGCCAGATGCTCCAACGGAGCCCTTCTTGGGCACACAAGGATAGACTTCTGCATTAACCAAGGCCGCTAAGAACTCAATTACATCCAAGCGGATCCCAGAGAAACCACGAGATAGCGAGTTGATTTTTAGCACCATCATTAGTCGAACGGTGTTATCGTCCATTAACTCGCCAATACCGGCTGCGTGCGACAGTACAATAGAGCGTTGGAGCAACTCTAATTCGTCTTTTGCAATTTTGGTGTTGGCCAGTAAGCCAAAACCCGTATTAATGCCGTAAACGGTGCGTCCTTCTTGGATAACTTGCTGAACGGTGTCTGCACTGTTAGCAATAGCGGTTTTCGCTGACTCGTCTAAGCTGAGATGAACAGGCTGTTGATTGACTTGTCGTAACGTGCTTAGAGTCAGTTGGCCTGGGATTAAATTCAGTGAGTACATACTTACTTTCCTTCCAGCATAGGTAAATCTAGTTTTTGTTCTTTCGCACAGTCTTTGGCTATGTCATAGCCGGCATCGGCATGACGCATTACACCGGTACCTGGGTCATTCCATAGTACGCGAGATAAGCGAGCATCTGCTTCGTCTGTACCATCTGCGACAATAACGACCCCCGAATGTTGACTGAAGCCCATACCGACGCCACCGCCGTGATGCAGCGAGACCCAAGTTGCACCGCCAGCCGTATTTAACAAGGCATTAAGTAACGGCCAGTCCGATACTGCATCTGAGCCATCCATCATTGATTCCGTTTCACGGTTTGGACTGGCTACAGAGCCTGAATCTAAGTGATCCCGACCAATCACAATCGGTGCTTTGAGCTCTCCATTTTTGACCATTTCGTTGAATGCTCTTGCTAAACGGGCTCTGTCCTTCAGTCCAACCCAGCAAATACGAGCTGGCAGGCCTTGGAATTGAATGCGCTCGCGCGCCATGTCTAACCAATTGTGAAGGTGTGGGTCGTCTGGGATAAGCTCTTTAACTTTCGCATCTGTTTTATAAATATCTTCAGGATCGCCAGACAGTGCAACCCAACGGAATGGACCTATACCTTGGCAAAATAGTGGACGAATATAGGCAGGAACAAAACCCGGGAAATCAAAGGCGTTATCAACCCCTTCTTCTAAGGCCATTTGGCGAATGTTATTCCCGTAGTCAGTTGTTGCAGCCCCGCGCGATTGCAGCGTTAGCATGGCTTGTACTTGCACCGCCATAGATTGTTTTGCGGCTTTTACAACCGCTTGTGGATCGCTTTCGCGAAGCGCGGCTGCTTGAGCCATAGTCCACGTTTGCGGTAAGTAGCCGTTTAATGGGTCGTGTGCAGAAGTTTGGTCGGTCACTACGTCAGGCGTGATATTGCGCTCAACCAATTCAGCATAAACATCCGCTGCATTGCCCAGCAGGCCAACCGATACAGGTTGTCCTGCAGCCTTCGCTTCATCAATGATAGCTAACGCATCATCAAGTGTGGTTGCCTTTCGGTCGACATAGCGTGTGTTAAGACGAAAATCGATTCGTGACTCATCACACTCAACAACGAGGGCGCTAAAGCCTGCCATAGTTGCTGCGAGTGGTTGTGCGCCGCCCATGCCGCCAAGGCCACCCGTTAAGATCCACTTGCCTTTTGCCTCACCATTAAAGTGTTGCTTTGCCATAGCTACAAAGGTCTCGTATGTGCCTTGTACTATGCCTTGTGAGCCAATATAGATCCATGAACCAGCGGTCATCTGGCCGTACATCATCAGGCCTTTTTTATCGAGTTCGTTGAAGTGATCCCAGTTAGCCCAATGTGGTACTAAATTTGAGTTAGCAATTAAGACGCGAGGAGCGTTGCTATGAGTTTTGAATACGCCAACAGGTTTACCTGATTGCACCAGTAAGGTTTCGTCTTCTTCTAAGCGGTCTAACGTTTCGACGATTTTATCGAAGCATGCCCAGTCGCGAGCGGCGCGGCCAATACCGCCATAAACTACTAGTGCATTTGGGTGCTCAGCAACTTCAGGGTCAAGGTTATTCATCAACATTCGCTTTGCCGCTTCAGTCAGCCAGTTCTTTGCGGTAATGTCTGCACCTCGTGGCGCGCGGATCTCGCGGTTAGGGTCTAATCTTGGGTTATCACTCATTCTGCTCTCTCCTGTTGTATATACAACCTAAGTGAAACGTCTACTAGTTGTTGCGATTGCTTAGTTTCGCTAGGTTGTTAGTCTATTTGTATTACATGGCAATCTAGGCCGCCATGTCGTTTTGATTTACCTGTCGCGATGTTTGGCGACACTTTATGTGTTACGACCTTTGCTTAAAGGTGAGATGACCACCTAAGCGATATTTACTGCCTGGCGAAATTAATCTCGCGAAACTAACAATGCCTTTTGCAGACCAAGTTCGGCGGATCATTTGTAAGCATGGTTCTTCATTATAAAGCCCAAGCCACTGGCAAACCTCTGGTGATGGCATCACTGCTTCAACGGTGTGTCTAGCCTCTGTGAGTGGTGCGACTTGAGATAAATATTCATGAGGGGTAGTCAGTTCAAAGTTTTGGTCTAAATACTCTGGTGCCAACTGCGGATTGACGAAGCGTTCTTCGACTTGCAGTGGTTGTTCATTTTCATTATGTACAATTACGCTTCTATAGACTGGTGCGTCCGCTTCTACACCCAGTGCAATGGCGATAGGCGCTACTGCCGCAATAAGCTCAAGCGTTAGTACGGTGCAAGAGTATTTGCCATTGCGTGCGTTGACCTCGTCGGCAATGTTGCGGATCTCAAGCAACGAAGACTGAGATTTAAAACTGGCAACAAAAGTACCTAGACCTTGGCTACGAGTTAAAATTCCGGCTTCGGTTAGCTCGCTCAATGCTCGTCTTGCGGTCATTCGGCTAACATTAAACTGGTCAGCTAACTCATTCTCCGACGGAACGCGCTCGTTCTCAAGCCAGCGCGCGGCGCGAATATTATCGATAATATGTTGTTTTATCAGCGCAAATTTAGGGAGCTCAGGCACAGTTGTTGTCTCGAGTTCATATTTATGTAAATAAAGATGGCACACTTCTCTTGTATATACAAGTATCCCTGATAGACTCAATGAATAAACCTCGCAGTGAGCGAGTTTCTTTTAATGTGTTGGCATATGGATTTGATTTAGATTAGGACAAGTATGATGTTAGAAGCCGATTTGCTTATTATCGATGTCAATATTGCAACTATGGATCCCAATTTGGATACTCCTTATGGTGCGATAGAAAACGCAGCGATTGCCATTAAAGATGGCAAAATTAATTGGTTAGGCCCTCGTAGTGAACTACCTGAGGTTGACGCCATTGCAACCCCTATTCATAAAGCCAATGGCCAATGGTTGACCCCAGGGTTAATCGACTGTCACACGCATATTTTATTTGCAGGTTCTCGGGCCAACGAATTTGAGCAACGATTACTGGGGGCGTCATATCAACAGATTGCCGCGCAAGGTGGTGGTATCGCAAGTACCGTTAAGGCGACACGATTAGCAGACAGAGAAACGCTGTATGTTAACGGTAAGAACCGCTTGAATAGTTTACTCAAAGAAGGGGTTACCACGGTTGAAAGTAAATCGGGTTACGGCCTTGATGTTGAAAATGAGCTAAAACTGCTAGAAATTAATCAACTCCTTAATGAGCATCACCCGATTGATGTGCATAGCACGTTCTTGGGCGCGCATGCATTACCCCCAGAATACAAAGACAATAGCCAAGCCTACATTGATTTAGTCTGTGATGAGATGCTGCCACAAGTTGCTTTGCGCCAATTAGCAACGGCTGTTGATGTATTTTGTGAGAACGTCGGATTTACCTATCAGCAAACCGAGCAAGTATTTACTCGAGCACAACAGTTGGGGTTACAGATTAAATGTCATGCTGAGCAGCTATCTAATCAACATGGCAGCGAGCTGGTGGCAAAGTTTAAAGGGCTTTCAGCGGATCATATAGAATATCTCGATGAAGCTGGTGTGGAAGCAATGGCGAAAGGGGATGTTACTGCGGTACTTTTACCCGGCGCCTTTTATTTCCTACGAGAAACGCAATTGCCACCAATTGACTTGCTCAGAAAGCACAAAGTAGCAATGGCACTTGCTAGCGATTTCAATCCAGGTACTGCGCCTTTGTGCTCACTGCGATTAATGCTGAATATGGCATGTACATTATTTCGAATGACACCGGAAGAAGCGCTTAGCGGTGTTACAGTTAATGCTGCGAAAGCCTTGGGGTTGAGCGACCGTGGAGTATTGAAAGTTGGAACGCGGGCGGACTTAGCGTTATGGGACATTGCCCATCCTGCACAGTTAAGTTATCAATTTGGTGTAGCGGACCTGTCAAATTTGTGGATCTTGGGTAAACTTAATCAGTAATGATCCTTTTATAAGCAACAAATTATGCTTTCATTTTCAACAGCTAGTGGCGGAGCCACGGAATTATTGCTGTCTGAAGGAATTGCGATACTAATTACACCGATGATGGCAGGTATGACCGGAGCCATTTTAATGGGGGTGTTAGCATTAATGCTACAGCGCCCCTCTGGTATGCTCAAGTTGGCCCACTTTAGCAGTGCAACACTTGCAATACTGCTCGCCTTTACGGGCAATATCACTACATTACATTTACTTACTTTGACGCTACTTCTGTATTTGTTCCATGGTCTGCAGGAGCATAAAAGTGGTTTGTTATTAATAAGTGCGGCGGCAATAATCACTTTGGTAATGTGGACTGTATCTGAATATCTGTGGGCGCTTCCTGCACAACATGGTGCAATTGTTATCCTATTTATGTATGTTCTTTTTCTTGCCTATCAAGCGTATAGCAGCGCAAGTGAATTTGAATTGAAAGAACACGATGATTCTCACACCGAGCATGAAAGTTTGGGGTTACCTGGACGGCAAAGCTTTAAACGTGCTTTTAATGAATATCGCCAAACGGAAGGGAGCCCTTGTATGCTCGTGCTTGTTCGTCTCATGGGCTTCGAGCAGGTGAATTTTCATTTAGGGCGTGAGTTTGGTGACTTGCTGTTGGCTCAGTCGGCTAATCGTATTGCGCAATGTTTGCAATCAGGTGATGTTATGGCCATCACTCATGGCAATGAAACTGCGAAAATGGCGCATCTAGGTGGTCTTAACTTTGCGTTTGTATGTTCGCTAAAGCATGGTAAGCACTTTCATGAGCAGCTGATAGAGGAAATATCAAACAGCACTTTAAAGCCATTCAATGTTGGTAGCTGCACGTTAGAGATCATGATGCGTGCGAGTTACGTGAATTGCGATGAAGAGATGGGGCAGCTTGAGAATCTGATTTCTTGTGTATTTTTAGCGCTGGATACACAATCAGAAGCACAACAGTATGGTCAGCAACAAGTTGTTCCCTACCAACAACGTATGCAAATTCATCGCTTGGAGCAACAGGTGAGGTTGTCGGAGTTAGCTAAAATCAACTTTAGATCTGAATTTGAGCTCTATTTCCATCCTGTCGTTCGTCATGAAGATAACAGCATTGAGTTTGTGGAATTACTGTTGCGCTGGCAGCATCCAAAGCAAGGGATTTTAAGTGCCAATGAGTTTATTGATGATATTCGTTTAGTTGGACTTGCCATTCCCGTTGCTGAATATGTACTAGAGCGTGCTTGCGAAATCGCATTGGCACTGAAAATGGAAGGGATCAGCGTTCCCATCAGCATTAATGTTTTTGGTGCTGAGCTCTTGAGCGAAAGCTTTATCGAGTTTATTGACTACACCATGCTCAACCATCAGTTAAGCCCTGGCGCTATCATTATCGAATGTCCAGCTTGTATGCTTGCAGAACTAGATGAGCAAGAAATTGCGATGATCAGTCGTTTGAAGAATTTGGGTGTAAAAATGTGCGTCGATAGTTTTGGTGATGCGCCGCTGGTGCTAGCTAAATTACCCGCACTGCGTTTTGAGTACGTGAAACTGTCGCGCAATATGACGCAAGAACCTGAGTATATGGGGCATACCAAATCCTTGGTAAAAGGCATTGTAGAGATGCATCAAGAAAAGCACTGTCGCGTGATTGGCGAAGGTATTGAATCTCTCGGGCAACTCGAGTTTGTAAAAAGCATTGGTACGGTGGCAGCGCAAGGGTTTTACTTTTCTCGGCCACAGAACAGCAATATTTTGATCAGCTGGCTGAAACAAAGGCTGCCTCAATAACTAGGAGCGACTTACCTTTACATAGGTTTTGGCTGCGACAGTGTTTAGCGCCTCTGTTGACGGGTACTTAAATAAGCGTTCGCAAGGTTCGTTAGTATTTGGCCGCAATGTTCAATACCCGCCTGCTCACCAAGTGGGTGTCTAGCCGGGGCTGCTTCACATAAGTGCAAATATTTAGCATTTCGAGCCTGAGCCATACGGTAAACAAAATATTCGGCGTCGCTACTTGTGAAGCCTTGATAGGTCAGGGCACTTGCAGGCATACCGACGATGGCATCAACGTCTAACTCTACGCCTAATGGAATGTCGCTTGGCATTGTTGCCAACGCTTTGTCGAGTGATGCAGATAAACTCTGAGTTTGTCTGGTTTTTATCGTTTGATAACTTGAAAACCCGAATCCAGCGCTTTGCAATTGAGTAAGGATTGTCTGGTTATTTTTGTGTTCATGCAAGCCAATGACATGATAATGAGACAAGCTACCAGCTTGATGCGCGTAACTGAATCCATTGCCGCTATGTCTTCCCTCACAAGCTCTAAAGTCAGCGTGAGGATCAAAGTTGATGGCACCTGCGGCACGTTTACTGGCCTCAAAATGTGCCTGCAAAATACCAAAAGCATTATTGTGACCGCCACCGATGATGATTGGCTCTAAGCCTGCAGCAAAGATAGGTACTAGGGTTGCAATCACTTGGTTGTCTAGGTCGGCACAGAGGGTGCGTAACTGCGCTAGTTGTTCGCTATTGGTGTTATCGAGCGATAGTGCGCGCGTTTGAATAGCATGGGTATCCACTTCGCCTAGCAGTAAAATCTTATCTCCCGACAAAAACTGGTTATCGGGCTGGTTTAAAAAACGTTTTAAGAAGGCTTGCCAACCAAGCTCGGCACCACCTTGCCCGCAATTGGCGCGCGGACCTATATCCTCGGGGATCCCCAACAAGACATAGCGGATCCCAAACTGGGCCGCGTCTCTAAGCGAAGCTGCGTAGTCATGATCACATTGTAAAAAGCTTATGCTTTGCCAAATTCTGGTTTCACCGGCTCTGGCGCTAACAAAAGTGGCAATATCGCTTTCATCATATATACGGACTGCTGTACTCATGACTGTTACTTCTAGTGCTTAATTGTCTTCGTTATCATCTTCTAAAATTAACTCTTCCGCAGAGATGATAATGCCCGTGGAGTCGGCGTAAACAAAATCATCTTCGTAAAAAGAGACACCTGCGAAATTAACGGGAATGCCAACTTCACCGCTGCCACTGCTATCTGCTGCCACTGGGATAGAAGCGATTGCTTGAATGCCAATATCGCTTTCTTCTAGTTCATCAACATGGCGTACCGCGCCGTAAACGATGATGCCTTGCCAGTTGTTCTCGACCGCCAGCTCAGCTAAATCAATATCAACCAGTGCACGACGAGTTGAACCACCACCATCAACGAGCAGCACACGACCGGTACCGTCTTGTTGTAGTACATCTTGGATCTGCTCATTGTTTTCAAAACATTTGACGGTAGTGATACGACCACTAAATGACGTCTGGCCGCCAAAATTGATGAACATAGGCTCTAGCACATCAACCACATCAGCAAAGTGGTCGCAAAGATCAGAAGTGCTGTATTCCATATTGAATCCTCGAATATTGATTGTCGATAACCAGTATACTCTCATACTTGTGCTTAGCAATGCTTTGATTCAACTTACATATTTGTGTCTTAAAAGTGTCACCCATTTGTTATTTTGCTCTTCTATGCTGATATTGTGAGCAATTAGGCGTGACTCGAATGATGAAAGCAAAACTAGCCGAGCTGGACGCTGCATTATACTTTGTAGTGTTTTGCCCTAAACCAAGAAACTGGTTTAGATTGATAGCATTAGGTCTATCCAAAAGTGGCAACGGTGGACTTTATGTGTTGGTCGCAATTGCGTGCGCTCTGTTTTTGGAGCAGCTAGGTCAGCAATTTGCACTCACCGTGATTTTGGCCTTTGCAATTGAAAGGCCGCTTTACTTCTATCTCAAAAATCGTTTTGCACGATTACGGCCATGTGACTGTTACGCGGTGAAAGCCTTGTTGACGCCGAGTGATAAATTTAGTCTGCCTTCGGGGCATAGTGCTGGTGCTTGGCTATATGCAACTTGTCTGATGGAGCAAATTCCACTGGCTGCATTTCCGTTGATGGTTTGGGCTTCAGGGGTGTCATTGTCACGCGTAATTGTAGGGGTACATTATCCACTTGATGTGGTGCTTGGTGCGGCAATGGGTGTTGCTTGTGCAAGTTTAGCGATAGTGATATTAGGAAGCGTATGAAAATACTATATGGTGTTCAAGGAACGGGAAATGGCCATACTACTCGAGCTCGGGTAATGGCAAATTGCTTTCGCAACATGGGAATTTCTGTTGACTACTTTTTTTCAGGGCGCCCTTCGGAAAATTATTTTGATATGCATGACTTTGGTGATTATCGTAGTTGCCGAGGGTTGTCATTTGTTACCGAGCGTGGCCAATTAAATCGTTTAAAAACTTTCCAATCGCTCAAGTTTGGTGAGTTTATCCGCGATGTAAAAAAGTTAGATGTATCAGGTTATGATCTGATCTTTAACGATTTTGAACCTGTCAGTGCATGGGCTGGAAAGCTGGCAAAGGTTCCGGTGATAGCTATGAGTCATCAAGCGTCATATTTATATGATGCAGTTCCACAATTTGCCGTACAGCCTTGGCATAGAGCTTTGATCCGTTATTTTGCACCAGCTGATATTCATCTGGGTGTGCATTGGCAGCCGTTTGATAAGCATATTATTCCGCCTTTTATTCCTTATGAGGCAGAGCAAGAGCAGTGTGCATCTATAATTAATAAAGTCCTGGTTTATCTGCCGTTTGAAGCTTTGGATAGCATTATTGAATTGTTAAAAGATTTCCCCGATAAGGAATTTTACTGCTATCACCCAGATGCCGACAACGCTTCGTTGCAACATATTCATCTGAGAAAACCAAGTCGCTCTGGGTTTATTCAAGACCTCAGAAATACCAGTGGTGTAATTGCAAATGCCGGATTTGAGCTTTCTAGTGAAGCATTAAAACTCGGTAAGAAACTGCTACTTAAGCCATTAGATGGTCAATTCGAACAGCAAAATAATGCACAGACGCTAGCCGAGCTTGGTCATGCCCAAGTAATGAATTACCTCAATGCTGGTGCGTTGGAAGAA
Source organism: Pseudoalteromonas sp. Isolate6 (assembly GCF_022398435.1). Taxonomy (NCBI): domain Bacteria; kingdom Pseudomonadati; phylum Pseudomonadota; class Gammaproteobacteria; order Alteromonadales; family Pseudoalteromonadaceae; genus Pseudoalteromonas; species Pseudoalteromonas sp. Isolate6. The sequence continues at coordinate 15,623 of NZ_JAKEVK010000057.1, forward strand.
TGGCTGCGAACGGACGCGAAAGCATCGTTTTATTTTCCATCCGATCCCAGCTTGCTAGTGGACTGGTTATTAGGACGTCAATGGCACAATGTTGATTTATTGCACAGTCAACTTTGGTGTGGTGTTAATAACTTGTATGTAAAAGCGGCGTAAATATATTATTTTGTAATATGAACCCAGAATAATTACCTATTATGAGGCAAGGGCGGAAGGCTTCAGCTATACTTTAGCCAGTCTATTAACATTGTAGGTAAGCCGATGGCGGTATTAGAAAATCTGACTATCAGACGTCGTTTGCAAGTGAATGCATTAGTGGTAGGGATTGCCTTGGTTGTTATGTTAATTATGATTATGTACGAAGCTCGTACTATGCTGAAATTGAATGAAACCATTCAATATGCAGAAGAGCTCGACATTCATGAATTAGCAATGCGCAAACACGAGAAAAACTTCCTTTTTTACAAGCAGGTAGATTCACTCGATGAGTTTGAAAACGAGTATCGAGAGCTACAAACAAAGCTCGCTTTGTTGCAAGGTACTTTTTCTGATTTTGATGTCGATTTAGGTCGGATCAACGAATTTGAACGTTTAGCAAAAAGTTATTACGATGACTTTCAAAAAGTGGTGCAGTTACAAAAAACAATCGGCTTGCATCCAAAAGATGCGCTTTACGGTGAGCTTCGTGGCGCGGTACATGAGGTAGAAACACTGTTAAAAGAGCAGCAGAACTATCAACTCCTTTCAACTATGCTACAGCTTCGTCGAGCTGAAAAAGACTTTATGCTACGTTTTGATATCAAATACTTGAAACGGTTTGACGAGCTAGTTGCACAGTTTTCTCAGGAAATTCGTAGTGCTGGGTTTAACGCTCAATATCAATCTAAGTTGCTTAGCTTATTGAACACCTATCAATCCAAATTTGCGAGTTTAGTTAAAGCTCAGGAGACACTCGGCTTAGATTTGACGAGCGGTGCGCTAGGCAAGATGAAGGTAAGTGTTGAAAAAAGTGATGCGGTGGTCTCTGAAGTAGTGGAACAGGCAAAAGCAGAGATTAAAGAGAACGTAGATCAAACTCAGATGCTCGCCATTGGTGTATTTATTGTTGCAAGTATTATCGTGATGACGCTTGTGCTATCGACCAGTCGCTCAATTATTCAACCTGTAGAGCGTGTTTATCAAACCATTGAACGCATTCGCCGTGAAAATAATTTAAGTCTGCAAATTGAGCAAAGAGGCAATGACGAAATCACTATTATGACCCGTGATTTTAATAGCTTGATTTCTGACTTTAGAGATCTTATTGCGGATGTGAATGGGGCGTTGGCAACGATTAATGAAGCCACGGATCATTTAACAGAGACAACTGCTCAAACGAGCGCTGGTATGGCTGAGCAGTTGCACGAAGCGGATATGGTCGCAACGGCTGCGACTGAGATGCAAGCGACGATCCAAGACATTTCTCACAATACGGGTGAAGCGGCGCATAAAGCCGAGACAACGAATGAAAATGCGCAACAAGGTCGCCGTGAGGTCACTGCAACAATTGAGCACATCATGCAGTTATCGGAATCGTTGGGTGGTGCCTCAAACGTTGTTGCTCAGCTAGAGCGGGATGGTGAAACCATAGGCTCGGTATTGGATGTGATCCGTGGTATTGCAGAGCAAACAAATTTACTTGCGCTAAACGCTGCTATTGAAGCTGCGCGGGCAGGTGAGCAAGGTCGCGGTTTTGCTGTTGTAGCGGATGAAGTTAGGTCACTTGCGCAGCGTACTCAAGACTCCACACAAGAAATCGAAAGCATCATTTCTACACTGCAACAGCGTACACGAGAAGTAGTGAATATCATGGATCAATGCCGTGAGCAGGGTAATGAAAGTGTGTCGCAAGCTGAAAAAGCAGGGGAATTGCTCAGCATGATCACCCAAGATGTACAAACTATTATGGAAATGAGTACACATATTGCGACGGCAATTGATGAGCAGAACCAAGTTGCTTCTGAAGTGAACAAGAATGTAGTAAAAATCAGAGATATTGCACAGAGCGCTTCTGAGCATGCACACTCTAACGCACAAAGTAGTGAAGAAGTCGCAGAGCAAGCGCGCGTATTACACGAAGCCGTGGCTAAGTATCAGGTATAAACACCAATTCAATCTGAGGTTCTTTATATAAAAGCCCCACTTATTTATAGTGGGGCTTTTATTTAGACGCAAGAATGGCATCGCTTAAATGAATGCCAACATAGCAGTGGTAAGTTACAATTCGGATTGGCCGCACCAGTTCAACAAAGAGAAACAGGCGATACTCGCTCATCTACCCAAGGCAAATGTAGCTGCTTTACACCATATAGGCAGTACAGCGGTTCCAGGGCTATGTGCTAAACCAATAATTGATATGCTACTGGAAGTAAATGACTTAGATAAATTAGACATAGAGTCAGAAAAGCTGCGTGATTTAGGTTATGAGATAATGGGAGAGTTTGGTATTGCTAGGCGTCGTTATTTTCGTAAAGGCATAGTGTCTAGAACTCATCATCTGCATGCATTTTTAGCCGGTTCTGATGGAGTTAAACGTCATCTTGCCTTTCGTGACTATTTAATTACTTTTCCAGATATAGCGAGGCAATACGCTAAGGTTAAGCAAGAAGCTGTAAACGCCTGTAACCAAGATATGGAGAAGTACATTGCATTTAAGAATGGCTTTATTCAGTACCACGAGCAGCATGCATTGTTATGGAGGTTTGGTTAAGGCACAAACTTGATAGGTACGCTGTCCTTTTGGATTTGATACTTTTCTACCGCGTTTACGTATTCCTGCCACAGCGCATCGTGCTGTGTAGCTATGGAATATAAGTATTGCCAGCTGTAGAGCCCTGAGTCGTGACCATCATCAAAAACAAAGCGTGCAGCATAGTGTCCAACGGGGTCAATTGTCTTGATAGCGACATTCTGTTTGTTTAACACGAGTTGCTTTTGCGCTGGACTATGGCCCTGTACTTCGGCTGATGGTGAGTGAGTTCGCAAGAATTCGGCACTTAGTGTAAAGCGGCGGCCGTCCTCAAAATAAACATCGAGCACTTTACTGAGCGTATGATAATGAAGTTTGGTGACTTGATACATAATTGGTATAACTCAAAAAGCGGAGCTTTGCTCCGCTTTTTATTTTCATTTAGAGAATGAAGCGGCTTAAATCTTCATCCTGAACAAGCATGTCTAAATGCTGTTCAACGTAGGCGGCATCAATCGTCAAGGTATCACCGGCCTTTTCACTAGCATCGAATGAAATCTCTTCCATCAGCTTTTCCATCACAGTGTGAAGGCGACGCGCACCGATGTTTTCAGTTTTCTCGTTGACCTGATATGCAGCTTCAGCCAGTTTGGTGATAGCGTCATCGGTAAAGTCGATAGTAACGTCTTCTGTTTTAAGTAGCGCTTGTTGCTGCTCTGTAAGAGATGCGTTTGGCTCAGTTAGAATACGTTTGAAATCACCCGCAGTTAGTGCTTCTAGTTCAACGCGAATAGGTAAACGACCTTGCAGTTCAGGGATTAAATCCGACGGCTTGGCCATTTGGAACGCACCTGACGCGATAAATAGAATGTGGTCGGTTTTTACCATACCGTGTTTAGTGTTAACGGTTGAACCTTCGATAAGTGGTAGTAAGTCGCGTTGTACACCTTCACGGCTAACATCTGGGCCAGAAGATTCTCCGCGCTTACAAATTTTATCGATTTCATCAATAAACACGATACCGTTTTGCTCAACTGACTCAATAGCTTGCTCTTTAAGCTCTTCTGGATTAACAAGCTTTGCAGCTTCTTCTTCAATCAATAGCTTAAGTGCTTCTTTAATTTTCAGCTTACGGTTCTTTTTCTTGTCACCCGACATGTTTTGGAACATGCTCTGTAGCTGGCTGGTCATTTCTTCCATACCAGGAGGAGACATGATCTCAACATGAGGCGCCGTTTCTGCGATGTCGATCTCAATTTCTTTGTCGTCTAACTGACCTTCACGTAGTTTCTTACGAAATACTTGACGTGTTGACGAATTTTCATTTGGCTGAGACTCACCCCAAGCGTCTTTTGCTGGTGGCAAAAGTGCATCTAAAATGCGCTCTTCGGCGGCTTCTTCAGCGCGGAACTTGAACTTTTTGGTTTGTTGTTCACGGGTCAGTTTAAAAGACACTTCGACTAGGTCACGGATGATGGTTTCGACTTCTTTACCAACATAACCCACTTCGGTGAACTTAGTCGCTTCTACTTTGATAAATGGTGCGTTAGCAAGCTTTGCTAGACGGCGGGCAATTTCAGTTTTACCCACACCCGTTGGACCGATCATCAAAATATTCTTTGGTGTAACTTCTGCACGCAGCTCTTCATCAAGCTGCATACGACGCCAACGGTTGCGAAGTGCAATCGCGACGGCTTTTTTGGCTTTGTCCTGACCGATAATGTGTTGATCAAGCTCGTGCACAATCTCTCTTGGAGTCATAGCTGTCATGACGAGTCCTATTACAATTCTTCGATAGTTTGGAAATTATTGGTAAATACGCAGATATCGCCAGCGATCTTCAGGCTCTTTTCCACGATTTCTTTCGCACTTAAGTCGGTATTTTCAAGTAGTGCGGTTGCAGCTGCCTGTGCGAAGTTACCACCACTGCCGATAGCAATAAGGTCATGCTCTGGCTGCACCACATCGCCGTTACCTGTGATGATAAGTGAGGCGGTTTCATCGGCTACCGCAAGTAGGGCTTCAAGCCTTCTTAATGCTCTGTCGGTACGCCAGTCTTTTGCCATTTCTACGGCTGCTTTAGTGAGATGGCCTTGGTGCATCTCAAGCTTTGCTTCAAAGCGTTCAAATAATGTAAATGCATCAGCTGTACCGCCAGCAAAACCTGCCAGTACTTTACCATTGTATAGACGACGTACTTTACGTGCGTTGCCTTTCATAACTGTGTTACCAAGCGAAACTTGGCCATCACCGCCGATAACCACTTTGTCATCGCGACGAACACTAACGATGGTAGTCATAGTAATCCTTATTTGGGCCTGTGCCCGTGTAGCTCTAGATTAGTAGGAAATATGGGTAGACTTATAAAAATCAAGTCCAGCCCCAAATCCCGCAGCCAAATATCCCAACACGCTGCAACTTGTTTTTATCGCTCTCGGCTAAACGTTTGGTATCGTAGGGACCAAGACGGACACGATACCAGACACCGTTACTCCCTTCGGTACGGCGGATCTCCGCGATTAATCCAGCAAACGCAACTTTGGCTTTCATAGCTTCGGCTTGGCTATGGGTTCTAAATGAACCACACTGCATTTGATAGGGACCTTTGCTCTCGATCTCTTTAACTTCGACCTTGATTTCATGATTTTTAATTTCTTCAATAAACTCAGGTGGGCGAGGCTTTGGTTTAATAACCTTTTGCTCGGCAACTGGGTGCGGATTTTTGGCTTGCTCTACTTCTTTAGGATCGGCATTGGTTTTTATAAACCAAAGACCGTAGGCAAACCCACCGATCAGTAGAAATGCAAAAATAGCAGCAATAACAGGAAATTTCGCCGACTTTTCTGCCTTGTCTTTCCCCTTGCCTTTAGGTTTCTTATTGATGTAATCGTGCTGTGCCATAGGTTATTTGATTTTAATAGCTATCCATTGGATCAACATCTATGCTCCAGCGTACTCGATTGGCAGACTCATGCGTAGCGATATAGCGCGCGAGTTGCGAAAGGTAGTCCCGCAGCACAGTGCGTTGTTGTGCGTGTATATGTAATTGATATCTGAACTTTCCAGCTATTCGTTCAAGTGGTGCTGGAATTGGACCCAGCAATTGTATACCAGGATAGGGGGTAGCTGGAACCAAATCCGACAAAAAGCGCAATACTGTATTTATATTTGTTGCCTCGGCGCGGATGATAGCTAAGTGTGCGAAGGGGGGAAGCATAGCTTCTTCACGCTCTTGTAAGGCATATCGCGCGAAGTCGCCATAACCATTATTGATTAAATCTTGCAATAATGGATGTTCTGGAAAATGCGTTTGCAATAACACGGTTCCCGCTTCACCGGCGCGTCCGGCTCGTCCAGCAACTTGTGTAATGAGCTGTGCCATTTGCTCGGTTGCTCTAAAGTCGCAAGAGTAAAGTCCTGAGTCCACATCTAAGATAATAACAAGACTGACATCGGCAAAGTGGTGGCCCTTGGCAAGCATTTGAGTGCCGACCAGAATTCGCGCGCCACCTTGATTAATTTCTTCAAGGGCGCTTTCAAGGCTGCCCTTACGGCGCGTAGAATCTCGGTCAATGCGAGTAACGGGAATATCATCGAAGCGTTCGCTTAAAAAGCCTTCGAGTTGTTCTGTACCAAGCCCTGTGGGCATGATTTGGGTGCTGCCGCAATCTGGACACTGTCGCGGTACAAAGTCCTGCTCACCACAATGATGGCATACCAAGCGGTTCATGTTTTTATGGTATGTGGCGCTGGTTGAGCAATGTTTACAGGTATTAAGCCATCCGCATTCGTGACACATCAATGTGGGTGCAAACCCCCGACGATTTAGAAACACCATAACCTGCTTACCGCGAGCGAGTGTTTTTTCCATCCAATGTAAACTCATTGGTGAAAACCCGCCTTGTTCTGGCTGACCTTTCATGTCTACAAGGTGAAATTGGTTATCGTGCTGGGTCTGCGCTCGTTTACTCAATGTGACGAGTTGATATTTGTTGGTAATGGCTTTGTGTAATGTTTCTAATGCCGGTGTTGCTGTTCCCAAAAGCAAGGGGCAGTGTGCCTGATGCGCTCGAAATGCAGCGAGATCTCTGGCGTGATAGCGCAGGCCTTCTTGCTGTTTGAACGAGTTGTCGTGCTCTTCGTCAACGATGATCATGCCGAGATTTTGAAATGGCAAAAAAATGGCCGAGCGAGTACCGATGACCAAAGCGCTCAGACCCTTTTCGGCGCGACGCCAAGTATGTAGGCGTTCGTTATCGGTTAGGTTTGAATGCCATAAATCAATGGGCAGGTTATTAAAGCGTTTTTTGAAGCGGTTGACCGTTTGTGGTGTGAGCCCAATTTCAGGCACCAAGATCAGTGCTTGTTTACCCGCTTTTATTATGTTTTCAAGGCTCTGTAAGTAGACTTCGGTTTTACCACTTCCTGTTACACCTTCGATTAAAAAGGTACGGTAACCGACTTGCGCATTAACGGCGCTACAAATAGTCGCTTGCTGGTCGTTTAGGCGTGGCTTTTCGCCTAGCTGTAATTCGTTTTGCGACCAATCACTATCATGCTCAATAGATTGTGAGATAAGCGCTTTTTCTTCCAATGCTTTAATTGTTTGGCTAGCAAATCCGAGCGCTTTGAGTTCACTTAACTTTATTGCACCACCTTCATATAATTGAGAAAGCAGTGCTTGTTGCTTTTTGGCTCGCAGTGTTGGTAGTTTCTGCCCTTTTTCCGTTAATCTGACGATAGGGATCTGAGTTTTGTCTGGGCTTCCACCATCTCTGAGTACTGCCGGTAGTGCTGTGAATAAGGTATCGCCAATTGGATGACAGTAATACTGGGAGACAAAGTGTAAAAAGCTAAGTTGTGCTTGATTAAAGACAGGGTGCTCGTCCAACACCTCAATAATTTGCTTGAGTTTTTCTTTTGGTACATCAGTGTCGTCTTTTTTTGCAAGCGCAATTGCAGTGCAGCGACGGTTGGCGAAATTGACGGTGACTCTCATTCCTGCTTCAACTTGCATGGTTGGTGCTAGCAAATAGTCGAATGTTCGGTGCAGTGGCAGCTTTAAAGCTACTTCAAGAATGAGCATGTATTACAATTCCATAAAGTGAGCGCAGTGACGAAGTATATACCTAAGGTGGTACGAATTGAAAACGTACTCAGAGGCGGTGATAAAAAACTCTGAAATATTGCTTGTAGATTGTTCAGTTAGGCACTAAAATACGCGTCCACATTTTTGTATAACTACGTATGGTGCCAGACTTCGGGTTTGGAGAGCGATACGGCCTTAACTAGAGGTTGCTATGAAAGAAGGTATTCACCCTAATTACGAGACGATCACTGCATCGTGCTCTTGCGGTAACAAGTTCGAAACTCGTTCAACGCTATGTAAAGATATTCACCTAGACGTATGTTCTGCATGTCACCCGTTCTACACTGGTAAGCAGAAGATCCTTGACACAGGTGGCCGAGTAGATCGCTTTAACAAGCGTTTCGGTGCACTTAGCAGCAAGAAGTAATCTTGTTGGTCTAGTCGAAAGAAGCACCTTAGGGTGCTTTTTTTGTGCCTGTTTGAAAATACTTTCCCGATTTATACATCCTATTCTGCGTCAACAGACAGATTGTCAGTCTTCCCGTCTCATTGTGCCTTTTATTCTTCTAAAATAAAAAACTTGCCAGTTTGGCAGCAAAACTTTACTGATCTCTTGAGTAGAGTAAAAACTCTATTTAGTAGATAAATACTGAACATTTACGAACTTAAGTTGTGAAAATAATCAAAGCTCATATAGTAAATAGTATCAGG